>JADZET010000053.1 GCA_020850375.1 Phycisphaeraceae bacterium
CGCTGCCGCCGAGGCGACAACGGGGCGGAGGGGAGAAAGCTCTTTCTTAAACTCCACCGTCGGCCGTTCCGGGCTCCGCTCACCACTTTTTTGTAGCGCGACGGTATTAGGATGTCAAGATAGGCTAACGACGAGGCTCTGACAATTTTAAACTAAAATCGATAACTCAGTCAAGCGATTTCGTGCCACCCCTGCGGCACCCACGACGCCGGCATCGTCTAATAGCTTGCCCGGCAATATTTTGCATTCTGTTAGCTCCCTGGGGTGAACGCAATCCGAGAAAGCGGATTTTATCCACTTCACGTAGGGTTCGCCCAGGGCCTCCACCAATCCTCCTCCCAGCACGACGCAAGGTAAGCTAAGCATTGTCACCATGTTAGCGATGACGATCCCGACATAGCCGGCGGAATGCCTAACGACCTCCGTGACCAGTTCGTCCTTCTCCCTTAGGGCTTCGGCCAGGACTTTGGACCGAACCCGCTCCAGATCCCCATCCACAAGCTCCGAAACGATCGTCTTGTGGTTGGACAGGATCAGCTCGCGGATCAAGTTTACCACCGATGTGCGAGAAGCAAAGTTCTCGAGCGTGCGACGGCCAAGAATTCCGTCGGGCATCAAGATGGTCTGGCCGATCTCACCGGCGGTCATCATCGGGCCGCGGTAGAGGCGGCCGCCTAACACAAGCCCCCCGCCGATGCCGGTGCCGATGAAGACGCCCAGGACGTCCTGCTGGCCCTTGGCGGCGCCGGCGATCACCTCGCCCCAGGTGCCGACGTTCACGTCGTTGTCGACGACGACCGGGCGTTTGAACTCGCTCTTGAGCGAGTCGCCGAGGGGGAATCGGTCCCAGCAGAGGTTGACGGCGTTGGTCACCACCCCGGTCTCGATATTGCACGTTCCGGGGGCGCCGATGCCGATGCCGACGACCTGGTCCCAGCTGACGTTTTCCTGGTCGAGCAGGTCAGCGATGACGCGGACGATGCGCTTGAACACGCCGTCCTTGCCGGCCTCGGCCCTGGTCTTGATCTTGGCGCGGCCGACGACCTGGTGGTTGGCGGTAACCAGCCCCGCCTGGATGTTGGTGCCGCCGAGGTCGACGCCGACGATCAGATTCTCGTTGGACTTGCCCATGCTTCCTCCATGAAGTTCAGCCCACCCGTCTGTGGGGCACGCGTCCTGCGTGCCTCTGAACGATCGGTCAGCCCACCGTAAGGCACGCAGGATGGTGCCCTACGGTCAGAGTGCCGGTCGCTGTCGATAATAGCCTGTCGCCTGCTCATAGAGGCGGGCGACGCGCAAGAGTCTGGTTTCCTCGTAGGCCGGGCCGATGAACTGCAGACCGATCGGGAGCCCCCCAGGCGGTGCGTTCACGGCGGAGGTGAATCCCGCGGGCATGCTCACGGCGGGCAGGCCGGTCAGGCTGGCGTTGACGGTGTAGACGTCGTTGAGGTACATCGCCAGGGGGTCGTCGGCCTTGTCGCCGATCTTGAAGGCCGGGCCGGTGGTCGTCGGGCACATCAGGACGTCGACCTTGGCGAAGGCGGCGTCGAAGTCGTTCTTGATCAGCCGGCGGACCTTGAGGGCTCGCAGGTAATAGGCGTCGTAATAGCCGCTCGAGAGGGCGTAGGCGCCGAGCATGATCCGCCGCTGCACTTCCTGTCCGAAGCCCTCGGCGCGGCTGGCGGCGTAGAGGTCGAGTAGGTCCGTGGCGTCCTTGGCGCGGCGGCCGTAGTGGACGCCGTCGTAGCGGGCGAGGTTGCTCGAGGCCTCGGCGGTGGCGACGAGGTAATAGGTCGGGATGCCGTAGGCGGTGTGGGGCAGGTCGATCTCGACGATCTGGGCGCCCAGGCCGCGGAAGACCTGCTCGGCCTTGCGGACAGCTTCATTCACGGCCGGGTCGTTCTGGTCAGAGACGTACTGCTTGCCCAGTCCGATTCGCAGGGGACCCGCTCCGGAACCCCCGGAACCCCCGGAAGCCCCGGAAATCCAGGAAGCATTCCCGAGCTCGGCCAGATAGTCGGGGACGGGCAGGTCGGCGCTCGTCGAGTCCAGCTCGTCGTGGCCGGCCATGACGGCGAGCAGCAGGGCCGCGTCGTCGACGGTCAGGGTGAATGGGCCGATCTGGTCGAGGCTGCTGGCGAAGGCGACCAGTCCCCAGCGGCTGATCCGGCCGTAGGTGGGCTTGAGGCCGACGATGCCGCAGTAGGCGGCGGGCTGGCGGATCGAGCCGCCGGTGTCCGAGCCGAGCGAGCCGGCGCACAGGCCGGCCGCCATGGCCGCGGCTGAACCACCGGAGGAGCCGCCGGGCACGCGCGACTTGTCCCAGGGATTCTTGGTCACGCCGAAGGCGGAGTTCTCGGTCGACGAGCCCATGGCGAACTCGTCCATGTTCGTCTTGCCCAGGATCACCGCGCCGGCCTGCTCGAGCTTCTTGACGGCGGTGGCGGTGAAGGGCGAGCGGTAGTGCTCGAGCATCTTCGAGCCGCACGTCGTGGCGCCGAAGTCGGTGCAGAGCACGTCCTTGAGGGCGATCGGGACGCCGGCGAGGGGCTTGCCACGGAAGGCGCCGGCGTCGACGGCCTTGGCTTTCTCCAGCGCCCGGTCGGCGAGGACGGCGTGGTAGCAGTGGAGCTCGGGGTCGAGCTTTTCGATGCGATCCAGATAGGCCCGGGCGGCCTCGAAGGCCGAGGTCTGCCCGCCGGCGATGGCGTCGCGGAGTTCCAGGAGCGTCAGTTGCGTCAGGTCCATGGGGAAGGGGTTGGGGGTTGGGGATTAGGGGTTAGGGAAAGGTCCATGGAAGATCAGGCGCCCGAGCCCTCGCCCAGGACCTTAATGACCTTGAAGAACGGCGGCTCGGCGTCGGGGGCGTTGGCCAGGACGGCGTCGTTGGGCAGGCCGGGCTGGGGCTCGTCGGGACGCAGGACGTTGGACATGTCCAGGGCGTGGGCCATGGGCTCGACGTTGCTGACGTCGAGCTCGTTGAGCTTCGAGACGTAGGTCAGGATGGCCGAGAGCTGCTGGGCGTGGTGGTGAATCTGCTCGTCGGTGAGCTTGAGCCGGGCGAGCTGGGCGACGTGGCGGACCTCGGCGTCGGTGATTCGGTGCGACATGGCCATAGATTACCACGACGCGAACCGCCGGGGATGAGGGAGGTATCATGGGCCGAGCCAAAAAACGGGAGATCGGCCATGGCCCAGGCGGACCTGCTTGAATGCTTCGACAACCCCAACCCGGGACGGCCGTACGTGATCGAGCACGTCTCGGAGGAGTTCACCAGCGTCTGCCCAAAAACCGGGCACCCGGACTTCGGGTCGGTGACGCTACGGTATGGGCCGGACCGGCTCTGCGTCGAGCTCAAGAGCCTCAAGCTCTACTACCAGAGCTTCCGCAACGAGGGGATCTTCTATGAGGCGGTGACGAACAAGATCGCCGACGACCTGGCGAAGGTGATGCGGCCGCGGTGGATGGTCGTGCGGACGGACTGGAAGGGCCGGGGGGGCATCCGGTCGACGATCGAGGTGAGGGTGGGCGAGGCGCCGGGGCGATGAGGTTGGGGCTGCTCGCAAGCGACAAGGCTCGATACGTCCGCCGCGAGGCAACCCGGCGGGGTGTGAAGGAACTGATTCACGGGATCTTGTTGCCCTGAATCACGCACGTTGCTTGAGCCCAAGAGGAAAATAGCCGTTGATGTCTGAATCGAGGCTTTTCGGTTATCACCCCGACGGCCTGCGGATGAATTAACTCCTTGCTATTCTGTGGGTCTGCACACAGGGGCGGGATGGGGTCGGGGATAGACCTTAATCCTGTCCTGATGAGGTCGAGCACATGAGCATTCTCGTTGACGGCAACACCAAGGTGATCTGCCAGGGCATCACGGGCACGGCCGGTTCGTTCCACACCAAGGCCTGCCTGGAGTACGGGACAAAGATCGTCGGCGGCGTGGTGCCGAACAAGGGCGGGACGAAGGACGCCAACGGCGTGCCGGTGTTCAACACCTGCTACGAGGCGGTCAAGGCCACCGACGCGGACGCGACGATGATCTTCGTGCCCCCCGCGTTCGCGGCCGACGCGATCCTCGAGGCGGCCGACGCGGGCATCGGCCTGATCGTCTGCATCACCGAGGGCGTGCCGGTGCTGGACATGATGCGTGTCCGCCGGGCGCTGGCGCTCGGGGCGGGCAAGGGGCCGCGGCTGATCGGGCCGAACTGCCCGGGCGTGATCACCCCTGGCCCCAAGGGCAAGGGGTGCAAGATCGGCATCATGCCCGGCTACATCCACAAGCCGGCTGACAAGGCCGAGAGCAAGAAGGCCGTGGGCATCATCAGCCGGTCGGGCACACTGACCTACGAGGCGGTCTGGCAGACGTCGAACCTGGGGATCGGGCAGACGACTTGCGTGGGCATCGGGGGCGACCCGGTGCGGGGGCTGAGCTTCGTCGACTGCCTGGTGCTGTTCAACGCCGACCCGCAGACCGACGGGATCATCCTGATCGGCGAGATCGGCGGCAGCGACGAGGAGAAGGCGGCGGAGTTCGTCAAGGCCCACGTGCGAAAGCCGGTGACGGCCTTCATCGCCGGTCGGTCGGCCCCTCCCGGACGGCGGATGGGGCACGCGGGGGCGATCATCTCCGGCGGCGAGGGCGGGGCGGAGGCCAAGCTCAAGTGCCTCCAAGAGGCCGGCTGCTACATCGCGCAGAGCCCGGGCGACATCGGCTCGACGATGGCCAAGGCGATGGGGCTGTGAGGGAGGGATTGGGGGTTAGGGATTAGGGGTTGGGGTTGGGGATCGTTTCCGTCCGAGCGGGGCACTGTGTGCCCAGGGCTCCGGGGGCGGGCTCGCAGAGCCCGGCTGGGATGATCGGTTACGGCGCAGCAGGTTAGATTTCAAGGGCGTTGCGAAGTGACGCGACCAGGGCGTCGAGCGGCGGTGTCACGTCGATGTCGATGGCCTCGTCGGCGGTCGGCGGCTCGAGGGCGGCGAGCTGGCTGGCGAGCATGTCGGCCTTCATGAAGTGGCCCCGGCGGGCTTCGAGTCGCTGGCGCAGGACGTGCTCGGGGGCGTGGAGATAGATCAGGCGGATGTCGGCGCGAGCCAGTCCGAGCCGCTGGCGGTAGGCGCGTTTGAGTGCGGAGCAGGTGACGATCAGGGACTGGTGATGGGCCTGGGCCTCGTCGATGCGGCGGCGCAGGGCGTCGAGCCAGGGCCAGCGGTCGTCGTCGGTCAGGGGCGTGCCGGAGGCCATCTTGCGGATATTGGCCGGGGGGTGGAAGGAGTCGCCCTCGACCAACGGCCAGCCCAGGGCGGAGGAGAGTTTCTCGCCCACCGCGCTCTTGCCCGAGCCGCTGACGCCCATGAGCAGCAGGATCATGATCGCCCCCGCGGGTCAGGTTGGGCTGGGGCGGGGAGGGGAGGAGGATGAGGGGCCCGGGGCATCGGCCCGGCGGCCGAAGATCATCCGGCCGGCGGAGGTCTGGATGGTGCTGGTGACCTGGATGTCCAGGGGCTTGCCGATGGCGCTGCGGGCCTCCTCGACGACGACCATGGTGCCGTCCTCGAGGTAGCCCACGCCCTGGCCGGGGCCCTCGCCGGGCTTGACGATGGTGACCGTGAGGTTCTCGCCGGGCAGGGCGACGGGGCGCATGGCCTTGGCCAGCTCGTTGAGGTTGATGACCTCGACGCCGCGGACGTCGGCGATCTTGGCGAGGTTGAAGTCGTTGGTCATCACGCGGGCCTGGAGCTGCTGGGCGAGGGAGACGAGCTTCTGATCGACGGTGGCGCCGTCGGCGTCGGTATTGTCGATGGCGATCTCGGCGCGGCCGTTGCTCTGGAGCTTCTGGAGGACTTCCAGGCCCCGCCGGCCGCGGGCGCGTTTGAGCTTGTCGGCCGAGTCGGCGACGGCCTGGAGCTCGGTCAGGATGAACTGCGGGACGATCAGGCTGCCCTGGAGGATGTTCGAGCCGATCAGGTCGAGGATCCGGCCGTCGATCAGGATGCTGGTGTCCAGGACCGTGGGGCGCGTGCCGCGGACCTGTTTGGCGAACTCGACGTAGGGGATGACGAAGCGGAAGTCATCCTTGGTCTGCAGGACGACGGAGATGCCGGCATAGCAGGCGATCAGGCCGATGAAGATCTTGACGCCCTCGAGCAGATTCAGGAAGGCCTGACGCTCTTCACCGCGATCAGGGGCGGCGACGAGGCCGATGAAGTCCACGACCAGGCTCAGGGCGTAGGCCGCGACCAGGCCGCCGAGCAGGCCCAGGAAGACGCCCGAGAGGGCGGAGAGCTTCTTGCGGGGGGTGAGGATGTCGCCGGCGACGATCAGGCTGGCCACGCCGAGCATGGCGATGGCCATCAGGATGAGATTGCCCATCCGGACGGCGCCCTGCTCCTGGTAGGTCAGGAGATAGAGCATCGCCACGGATGCGGCCAGGAGCAGGAAGACGCCGCGGAGGATGGCCAGGATCATGCGCATGTTCCGGGGTTCCAGAGAGCAGGGGTCGTCGATGGGAACCTGGAGTTGAGGATACGTCATTGTGAGAAAGGCCGCCACGCGCCAACACCGGTCAGGGCAGGAGGTTCCGCCCCCAGGCGGGACGGGCTGGGCGTTGGGTGATACACTTGGACTTTTCCCCGGTTGAGAGCCACCTGCCATGGACGTCGCCTTTCAGAAGTGCATCGACCCCGACTGCGGCGCGACCTACGGCGTCGATCAGACGCTGGTCAGCTGCCCGGCCTGTGCCAAGGCCGGCCGGTCGTCGTTGCTGGACATCCAGTACGACTGGTCGCGGTCCGTCGTGCCCAAGAGCTTCGCGGCCTTCGAGCACCGGTGGATGACCAAGGGCGAGCACGGCGAGGGGGCGCTGGACTTCTCGGGCGTCTGGCGGTTCCGGGAGCTGCTGCCGTTCTACCGGCAGGAGTCGGACATCGTCACCGTCGGCGAGGGCCGGACGAACCTTCAGGAGGCCAACCTGCTGGCGCGGGAGATCGGGATCGACGCGGGGAACCTGTTCCTGCAGTACGAGGGGCTCAATCCGTCGGGGTCGTTCAAGGACAACGGCATGACGGCGGCGTTCACGCACGCGCGGATGGTGGGCGCCAAGCGCGTGGCTTGCGCGTCGACGGGCAATACATCGGCGAGCCTCGCTCTGTATGCCTCACTGTCGCGGATGCTCGGGGTGGTCTTCATCGGCTCGGGCAAGATCGCGTACGGGAAGCTGTCGCAGGCGCTGGACTATGGGGCCAAGACGCTCCAGGTGCAAGGCGACTTCGACGCTTGCCTGCGGCGCGTGCGGCAAGTCGCTGTTGATCGGCCGGAGCTGGGCATCTACCTGATGAACTCGGTCAACCCGTTCCGGCTCGAGGGGCAGAAGTCAATCATGTACCGGGTGCTCGAGGCCCTGGGGTGGGAGGTGCCGGACTGGATCGTCGTGCCCGGAGGGAACCTGGGCAACTGCTCGGCGTTCGGCAAGGCCTTCAGCGAGCTGCACTGCCTGGGGCTGATCAAGAAGATCCCGCGGCTGGCGATCATCCAGGCTCAGGGGGCAAACCCGCTCTACGAACTGGTCCAGGAGCACGGCCTGCGCTGGAACGGCGGGCGGTTCGACGCTCAGAAGGTGCAGGACTACTACCAGAAGCTCGACGCGGCCGGCGTGCACGCCAAGACGATCGCCAGCGCCATCGAGATCGGCCGACCCGTGAACCTGCCCAAGGCCCTGCGTGCGTTGGACGTCATGAACGGCGTGGTGCGCCAGGTGGACGACGAAGTGATCTTGGAGCACAAGGCTCTGGTGGGCCGCTACGGCTTCGGCTGCGAACCAGCCAGCGCCGCCTCCGTCGCAGGGGCGCACATGCTCCGCGAGGAGGGCGTGATCAGCCCGAGCGAGCGCGTGGTGTGCATCCTGACGGGCCACGTGCTCAAGGACCCCGACGCGACGGTCAAGTATCACACCGGCATCGACGTCAAGGCTGTGCAGGACCAGGCGCCCCGCAAGGAGCCGCACGGGAAGGTGGCCAATCGGCCGATCCCGGTGCCGGACGACCTCGACGCGATTATTAGAGTCATCAGCGCCCTGGGCGGCGATGGCCGTGGCGCCACCGCGCCCAAGTCGTCGAACAGCAAGCTCGCTGCGGACCCGCAGGGACAGGTGCCGGTGAGCGAATACTGATCGTTCCCATTCATCGACTTCTTCACCCCTAACCGCCCTACCACTGCATCTATGCCTCCCAAAGCCAAAACCGCCATCACCCCCACGCGCGACGAGAACTACCCCGAGTGGTACCAGCAGGTCATCAAGGCCGCGGACCTGGCGGAGAATTCTCCCGTCCGCGGCTGCATGGTCATCAAGCCCTGGGGCTACGCCCTGTGGGAGAACATCCAGCACGCCCTGAACGCGATGTTCAAGGCCACCGGGCACCGCAACGCCTACTTCCCGCTGTTCATCCCCAAGAGCTACCTCGAGAAGGAGGCCCAGCACGTCGAGGGGTTCGCCAAGGAGTGCGCGGTGGTGACGCACCATCGCTTGCAGCAGGGCAAGGACGGCAAGCTCGTGCCGGCGGGGGAGCTCGAGGAGCCGCTGGTGGTGCGGCCGACGAGCGAGACGATCATCGGCGAGATGTACGCCAAGTGGGTGCAGAGCTACCGCGACCTGCCGATCCTGATCAATCAGTGGGCGAACGTCGTGCGGTGGGAGCTGCGGACACGCCTGTTCCTGCGCACGACCGAGTTCCTCTGGCAGGAGGGCCACACCGCCCACGCCACGGAGCAGGAGGCGCGCATCGAGACGATGAAGATGCTCGACGTCTACGCTGATTTCGCCGAGAACTTCATGGCCATGCCGGTGATCAAGGGCAAGAAGACCGAGGGCGAGCGGTTCCCCGGGGCGGTGGACACGTTCTGCATCGAGGCCATGATGCAGGACCGCAAGGCCCTGCAGTCGGGCACGAGCCATTTCCTCGGGCAGAACTTCGCCAAGGCCAGCGACATCAAGTTCCTCGACGAGGCCGGGCAGCTCCGGCACGCGTGGACGACGAGCTGGGGCGTCTCGACGCGCCTCATTGGCGGGCTGGTCATGACGCACAGCGACGACGACGGGCTGATCCTGCCGCCCAAGCTCGCGCCGGCGCACGTGGTGATCATGCCCATCACCTTCAAGGCGGACAATCCGGGGGCGGTGCTCGAGTACTGCCAGAAGCTCGCGGTGGAGCTGCGCGGTCAGAGCTTCGCCGGCCGGGCCGTGGAGGTCGAGCTCGACACGCGCGACCTGCGCGGAGGCGACAAGGTGTGGAGCTGGGTGAAGAAGGGCGTGCCGATCCGCCTGGAGGTCGGGCAGCGCGACATGGCGGCGGACAGCGTCTTCATGGCGAGACGCGACAAACCCACGAGCGAGAAGGCCGGCGTGCCCCGGGCCCAGTTCGTCGGGTCCGTGGTCGGGATGCTCCAGGAGATTCAGGACAACCTGTTCAATCGGGCCAAGGCTTACCGCGAGGCGAACTTCAAGGTTATCGAGAATGAGGCGGACTTTCGGGCGTTCTTCACCCCCCCTTCCGGGGGCGGGGGAGGGAAAGACGAGGACGAGGGGCCGACGCCCATCCATGGCGGGTTCGCCATCGCTCACTTCAACGGTGACAAGGCGATTGAAGAGAAGATCCGCCAGGAGCTGGCAGTGACCGTGCGCTGCATCCCGCTGCCGGGGCAGCTTCCGGGGGCGCAGGCGGATGAGGCGGGTAAGTGCATCTTCACCGGGCAGCCGAGCCCGCAGCGCGTCGTGTGGTCCAAGGCGTATTGACGGCGACGATCAGCGGCCGTCGGCGGTTGCGAACTTCTCGATCGCCTGCACGCACTTGAGGATCGCGCGGGGGACGTGGAAGAAGGACTTGATGCTGCCCTTGAGCGTCTGCGACACGCTGCCGTCGCGGCGGAGGAAGCCGTACCACTCGCCGAATTCACGGTC
>JADZET010000054.1 GCA_020850375.1 Phycisphaeraceae bacterium
CTGCTCTTCCGTGAATCGGGACCGCTTCATCGGGTTCTCCTTCCCAGCCCAAAGCCGGGTTCAACAGGCCCGAATCTAGCAGCCTCCTCTCATTTTGATTGGATCAGAATTCGGGGAGCAGACCAGGAGCGCGGTGGTGTACGAGTCGGGCCAGGGCGTCGTGGGGAGCAATGATGTCTTTATCGTTCCCATCGGGGGCGGCACGCCGCAGCTCCTCTCAGGCACGGTGACGCGCAACGACGTCAGCGGCCTGTCTGGGGTATCACCCAATGGGAGCTTCGTTCTTTTTCGCGTTTCGACGAACGGCGACCGGAATCAGAGCGACCTGTACAGCGTGCCCGCCACGGGCGGACAACCCGTCATGCTGATTGCCTATGGGTCGGAATGGAGTACCCGTGGCTATACGCCGGACGGGGGGAATCTGCTGGTCACGACGCAGCAGCATATTTACGCCATGCCGTTGACCGGCGAAGCCGTGACGCAACTGAGCAGCCCGAGCGTGTCCGGCTACTTTGCTCCACCCGGCCCGGTATTCTCGCCTGATGGCGGTCGGCTGCTCTACTGGAAGGGCAGCAGCGGCGGCTTGTATAACGAGTTATTCAGTGACCGCATGGATGGGGGACCCGCTGTGCAGCTCAATGGGGGATTGGGGGCTGTGAGAAGCAGCGTGGGCTTCACGCCCGACGGAAGCCAGGTGGCGTTTGCCACCAACCAGCAGGTCTACATCACGGGCATTGATGGCGGCACGCCACGCCTGCTCAACACGCCGGCCTCAGGCTTCTCCAGCGGCATCGCCGACATGAGCATGAGCCCCGATGGGGCCTACGTGGTCTATAAGTCCGACGAACAATCCGAGGACTTTGATCAGCTCTACAGCGTGCCCGTCGCGGGCGGCGACCCGGTGCGGCTGAACAACCCGATCAGTACAACGCAAGACCGGGTCTATTTCCGGTCGTATGCCTCAGACAGTACGCAGGCGGTTTATGAGCAGCGCTATTACATAGGATCGGTCGTCACTGGGGACCTGTACAGCGTGCCGTTGGCTGGCGGTTCGCCGATCAACCTGACAGGCCATCCGACGGGTATAAGAATCGACGAGACCCTGATCTCCGAGAGCGACGCGGGCTCGCGTCTGGTCTATAGCACGTCCACGGCCCCGCCTGCCAACAACCACCTGTACAGCGTGAATCTCGACGGGAGCGACCGGCAGGCGCTCAGCGCCCCGGTTGAGGCGGCGGGCATGGATGTCAATGGCACCACCCTGCTTTCGCCCGATGGCCGCTTTGCCATTTTCGGTATTGGCTTCAGTAATCAGTATCGCGCGACCAAGCTCTTCGCTGTGCCGGTGGGCGGCGGCGCCCCCGTGGCGATCACGCCGGACTTGTCGTTGGGCACCGAGAGCATTCAAAGCTACACACTGACCTCGGACGGCTCGAAGATCGTCTACCAAATGAATCAGTCTGGCAGTGTGTTTGATCTCTTCGTCGCAGGGTTCCCGCTTGCCGCGATCGGGCAGGGCTCGCACGTCGCGGGCGGCGTGGCGGGCGGGGCGGGGTTTGCCGGGGGCGTCGATTTTGACTTCAGCCAGGTGGACGCCTCGGGCACGCTCAGGGGCGAATTCTTCCGCACGACCGCGGCTGAGCTGGACGGCGGGCTTGCGGCGGCGATCGACTTTGTCCTCAGCGGCGAGACGATCCAGGTTTGGGATTTCGGATTCGATGGCTCGTTCACCGGGCTGGTCACGCTCACCTTCACGTATGACGAGAGCCTGCTGGGGGCGGGGGTGGCGGAGGACATGCTCTACATCCAGCATCAACTCCATGACGGCTCGTTCGAGCAGTTGCCGGTGATCGGTCGCGACCTGGTCAACAACACGATCACGGTGCAGACGGAGGGGTTCTCTGCCTTTGTCCTTGGCGTGGTGCCGGAGCCCAGCAGTCTGGCGGTCATGTGCATGCTGCTGGGGCCGTGGGTTCTGCGGTGGAGGTGAGGCCCGGCTGCAGTTGACGAGAAGCCAAGGATGTCGATCTAAAACTGCTCGCGACCCAGCGTACATCGCGGGCTTGGTCATCGCAAGAGCACCGACGAAGCGGAAATGCAAGCAAAACAAGTCGTTAGAACGGTCGCACTGGTTGGCCTGCTGCTGTTCGGGGCGAGCGAGCCCTGCTTGGGCGGATCGAGCGTGAAGCTCAATGGCCCGCTACTTCCAGGCGAAGCAATCAATTACTACACCATTCTTTCGGACGGTAGCGCGGTGGTGTACGAGTCGGGCAGTACTTCCCCCACGACCCCTGATGTCTTTATCGTCCCCATCGGCGGCGGCACGCCGCAGCTCCTCTCGGGCACGCTCGGCTTGAGAGGGGTCACACCCGACGGGAGCCGTGTTCTTTTAAGCATTCATACATACGAAAACGGGAATCGGGAACAAATATACAGCGTGCCCGTCACGGGCGGGCAGCCCGTCATGTTGATTGACTTTAATACAGATGCATCGAATACCGCAGGATATACGCCAGACGGGGGGAGTCTGCTCGTCACCGGCAGGCAACATGTTTACTCCGTGCCGTTGACGGGCGGACAGGTCACGCAACTGAGCAGTCCGGCCGGGTCTGGCAACCTTGCTTCAGTCGATCCGGTATTTTCACCGGATGGCAGTCGGCTGCTCTACTGGAAGTCGACGTCGACGTACAACGAGAGCGTCCTCGACCAGCTATTCAGTGACCCGATGGATGGCGGACCCGCTGTGCAGCTCAATGAGGGATTAAGTTACGTCGGAAGCAGTCTGGCCTTTACACCCGACGGAAGCCAGGTTGCGTTTAATATCGACCGGAACGTCTACATCACGGGTATCGACGGCGGGACGCCACGCCTGCTCAACAAACCAGCCTCGGGCTTCCACAGTAGGGCATCCATTCAAGGCATGAGCCCTGATGGGGCCTACGTGGTCTATAGATCCGACGAACAATCTGACGACTTATATCAGCTCTATAGCGTGCCCGTCTCGGGCGGCGACCCGGTGCGACTGAACAACCCAATCGACAGCAGCCATGACCGCGTCGATTTTCAATCGTATGCCTCTGACAGTACGCAGGCGGTTTATGAGCTGAGCCATTACAGCGCATCGGTTTATACTGAGGATCTGTACAGCGTGCCCCTGGCTGGTGGTTCGACGGTCAACTTGACCGGGAATCCGGCGGGCACCCGCATTGCCACGATGTTGGTCTCCGAGACCGACGCGGGCTCGCGGGTGGTCTATGACACAAGCACGGCCAACAGATACAGTCTGTACAGCGTCAATCTCGACGGGACGGATCGGCAATTACTTAGCGCCCCTGTTGAGACAACAGCCATGGGTGCGAGCGGCGGTCCCATCCTTTCCCCCGATGGCTGCTTCGTCATTTTCGGTGTCGGCGCGAATTACTTGTCCACGGCCAAGCTATTTGCCGTGCCCGTGGGCGGCGGCGCACCCGTGGCGATCACGCCGGACTTGTCCTCGGATACCGAAGGCGTTCGAGTCAAAAAACTCACCTCGGATGGCTCGAAGGTCGTCTATCAACTGTATGCTCCCGGCGATATTTACAAAGGTAATGACGATATTTACGGTGATATTTACGTCGTAGGGTTCCCGCTTGCCGCGATCGGGGGGGGTGCGAACATCATGGGTCACGTGGCGGGCGGGGCGGGGTTTGCCGGGGGCGTTGATTTTGACTTCAGCCAGGTGGACGCCCCGGGCACGCTCAGGGGCGAGTTCTTCCGCACGCCCGCGGCTGAGCTGGACGGCGGGCTTGCGGCGATCGACTTCATCCTCAGCGGCGAGACCATCCAGGTTTGGGATTTTGGATTCGATGGCTCGTTCACCGGGCTGGTCACTCTCACCTTCACGTACGACGAGAGCCTGCTGGGCACGGGGGTGGCTGAGGGCATGCTGTACATCCACCACCAGCTCGGCGACGGGTCGTTCGAGCTGCTGCCGGTGATCGCCCGCGACCTGGTCAACAACACGATCACGGTGCAGACGGAGGGGTTCTCGGCTTTCGTGCTTGGCGTGGTGCCGGAGCCCAGCAGTCTGGCGGTCATGTGCATGCTGCTGGGGCCGTGGGTCCTGCGGCGGAGGTGAGGATCCGGTTGCAGCTGACGCCAAGTCAAGGATATCGATCCATCTACTCACGATCAGCCGCACATCGGCGGGCTTGGTCACAAGAAGGCCACCAAAGAAATGGAAATGCGAGCAAAGCAAGTCATTGGAACGGTCGCGATGTTTGGCCTGCTGCTGTTCGGGGCGAGCGAGCCCTGCTTTGGCGGATCGAGCTTGAAGCTCAATGGCCCGCCACTTCCGGGCGAAAAGCTCGATTTCTACAACATCCTTCCGGATGGAAGCGCGGTGGTCTATCAGTCGGGCAGAGATTACTACAGCACCCACGATGTCTTTGTCGTCCCGATCGGCGGCGGCACGCCCACGCTCCTGTCTGGCACCGTGACGCGCGACCACGCCGGCGGCTTATATTATGCCGACTATTATGCCTACGGTCCAAATGGGGTCTCTCCCGACGGGAGCCGTATTCTTTTTAGTGTCCTTACATACGGCAACGAGAATCGGGAGCAAATATACAGCGTGCCGGCCACGGGCGGACAGCCTGTCCTGGTGATTGACCATGCTACGGATGGATCGGATGCCAAAGGATATACGCCGGACGGGGGGAGTCTGCTCATCACCAGCAAGCAGCATGTTTACTCCGTGCCGTTGACGGGCGGACCGATCACACAGCTGAGCAGTCCGGCCGTGTCTGATGACTTTACTTTAATTGATCCAACATTCTCGCCGGATGGCAGTCGGCTTCTCTACTGGAAGGCGAAGAATATCGTCGGCGCCTACTGGGGCGAGCTATTCAGTGACCGGATGGACGGCGGGTCGGCTGTGCAACTCACTGATGGATTGAATAATAGGACAAGCAGCCCGAGCTTCACGCCTGACGGAAGTCAGGTGGCGTTTATAACCCGCGGAGGGGTCTACATCACGGGCATCGACGGTGGGACGCCACGCCTGCTCAATAGACCCGCATCGGATTTCACCAGTGACGCTTACAGTATAAACATCAGCCCCGATGGGGGCTACGTGGTGTATAAGTCCGACGAACAATCCGACAACTTCAATCAGCTCTACAGCGTGCCCGTGGCGGGCGGCGACCCAGTGCGGCTGAACAACCCGATCAGTTCAACGCAAGACAGCGTCACTTTCCGGTCGTATGCCTCAGACAGTACGCAGGTGGTCTATGAGCAGCGTCATTACTATGGATCGGTCTTCACTTATGACCTGTACAGCGTGCCGCTGGCTGGCGGTTCACCGATCAATCTGACGAGCAATTCGGCGGGTATCAGCATTAGCGAAACGTTGGTCTCCGAGACCGATGCGGGCTCGCGGGTGATCTATCGCACAAACACAGCCAACAGATACAGTCTGTACAGCGTGAATCTCGACGGGACGGACCGGCAATCACTTAGCGCCCCGGTTGAGACAGCGGCCATGGGTGCGAGCGGCAGTCTCATGCTTTCACCCGATGGCCGCTTCGTCATCTTCGGTGTCGGTGCGAATTACGTGTCCACGACCAAGCTATTTGCCGTGCCCGTGGGCGGCGGCACACCCGTGGCGATCACGCCGGACTTGTCGTCGGGTACCGAGTACATTCAAGACCGCAGACTTACCTCGGATGGTTCGAAAGTCGTCTACCAACTTAGCAGTCTAGGCGATCTGTACGTCGTGGGTTTCCCGCTTGCGGCGGTCGGGGAGGGCGAGCACATCGCGGGTGGCGTGGCGGGCGGGGCGGGGTTTGCTGGGGGCGTTGATTTTGACTTCAGCCAGGTGGACGCCCCGGGCACGCTCAGGGGCGAGTTCTTCCGCACGCCCGCGGCGGAGCTGGACGGCGAGCTTGCGGCGGCGATCGACTTCATCCTCAGCGGCGAGACGATCCAGGTTTGGGATTTCGGATTCGATGGCTCGTTCACCGGGCTGGTCACGCTCACCTTCACGTATGACGAGAGCCTGCTGGGGGCGGGGGTGGCGGAGGACATGCTGTCCATCCAGCACCAGCTCGGGGACGGCTCGTTCGAGCTGCTGCCGGTGATCGGTCGGGATCTGATCCACAACACGATCACGGTGCAGACGGAGGGGTTCTCTGCTTTTGTGCTTGGCGTGGTGCCGGAGCCCAGCAGTCTGGCGGTCATGTGCATGCTGCTGGGGCCGTGGGTTCTGCGGCGGAGGTGAGGCCCGGCTGCAGTTGACGAGGAGCCAAGGATGTCGATCCTATTTACTTGTGACTAGCCGCACATCGGTACACACGTGGGCGCGCGGGGCGATCCTGGTTGCTGTCACGGTCATCGCATTCTTGCCAGCGTTTCGGGCGGGGTACGTGTGGGACGACGACGACCACGTCTACGCCAACCCGACGCTGCGCTCGGTCGCGGGGCTGCGGCAGATCTGGACCGACATCGGGGCGACGCCGCAGTACTACCCGCTGACGCATACGAGTTTCTGGCTGGAGTACCGGGTGTGGGGCGATGCGCCCGGGGGGTACCACGCGACGAACATCGGGCTGCACGCGCTGGCGGCGTTGCTGTTGTGGCGCGTGTTGAGCGTGCTCAAGGTGCCCGGGGCATGGCTGGCGGCGGCGGTGTTTGCGGTTCATCCGATCCAGGTTGAATCGGTCGCTTGGATTAGCGAGCGGAAGAATGTGCTGTCGGGTGTTTTCTATCTCGCGGCTGCGCTGCAGTTCCTGCGGTGGTCGCCGGCCGGCCGTGATCCAGACGGCGGGCCCCCTTCCCGATGGGTCTACGCGAGCGCTCTGGGGCTGTACGTGCTGGCCTTGCTGAGCAAGACCGTGACGTGCACGCTCCCGGCGGCGCTGCTGGTGGTGATGTGGGGGCGGTGCGGACGCGTCACACGGCGCGACGTGTGGGTGCTCGTCCCGTTCTTCGTGGTGGGGATCGGCTTGGCGATGGTGACGATCCTGATGGAGCGGGAGCACGTCGGCGCCACCGGGGCGGAATGGGACTACTCGTGGGTCGAGCGGTGGCTGATCGCGGGCAGGGCTGTGTGGTTTTACCCGGCGAAGCTCGTCTGGCCTTGGCCGCTGACGTTCATGTATCCACAGTGGCGGATCGATCCGACGGCGGTCTGGCAGCATGCGTTTCCGGCGGCGGCAGCGCTCGTGCTCGTGTTGCTGTGGGCCTTGCAGCAAAGGATCGGGCGGGGGCCGGCGGCGGCGGCGGGGTTCTACGTGCTGAGCCTGTTTCCCGCGTTGGGGTTCATCAATGTCTACCCGATGCGGTTTTCCTTCGTGGCGGATCACTTCAGCTACTTGGCGTGCATCGGCCTGATCGCGGGGGGAGTGGCGGGGCTGAAGATGGCGGATGAGCGATTGGGTCTGGGGCGATGGCGGGGCGCTCTGGCGGTCGTGATTCTGGCACCGCTGATGGCCTTGACGGCTGACCACTGTCGGGATTTCAAGGACGCCGAGACGCTGTGGCGTGACACGCTGGCGAAGAACCCCGGGGCGTGGATGGCTCACAATTACCTCGGTTTGATCGAGATGCGGCGCGGGAACCGAAGCGCCGCTGCGTCTGATTTCAACCAGGTGCTGAGGATCAAACCCGATGATGTGCGTGCGCTGAGCAACCTTGGCAGCCTCGCATTGCTGGCCGGTGACGCGGGGAGCGCCCGCGGCTATTTCGAACGGGCGATCGAACATGAGCCGGACTTCGTCGGGGCACGGCTCAATCTCAGCAAGACGCTGGTCAGTCTGAGGAAGATTCGCGAGGCATCGCCACACTACCTGCACGCGCTCCGGGTCGACCCGAGGACGGCTGACGTTGAAGGGCAACTGGCGCTGGTCTTGCTCAATGGTCTTGATGCCCCGTCGGCCGATCAGTTTTATGAGGACGCGATCCGAGTCCGTGCCACATGGCCCCAGCTCATCAACGAGATGGCTTGGATCCTGGCGACCCGTCCGAGCGCTGATCCCCGTGGCGCCGACCGTTCGCTCGAGTTGGCCTTGCGCGCGGCGAGTCTGGCCGGCGACGACCCGAACGTGCTTGACACATTGGCCGCGGCCTATGCGGCATCCGGTGATTATTTGAATGCCGTTAAGCAAGCGGACGCTGCGATTGCCCTGGCCGCACGCCAAGGTCTCACGGCCCTGGCTGAGGAGATCCGCGGCCGACGGGAGCTGTACCTGCGATCCGAGCCGTACAGAACATCCGGCTGGCACCTTCAACCATGAACGCCACAGGATTTTTCCCTTGAGCTCTTTTCGCGACAACTATTGCCCGCAGCAGGGTGCATTGATCCGGTTTTTGGGGGTTGACTTCACGTCAACGCGGTGTGGGCCACACGACTTACCGGCCGGTTGCAGAAGCACCTGGCCCCCCGGTTCACGCAAAACGCCGCCGAGAGAGCTCGGCGGCGTTGTCGTTGTCTACGCGGGTTCGGCCAAGGAGTTACGGGGCCCGTGCTCACTGAACAGTGTCTCTGATCACCCGAGGCGGATAACCAGAGCATTCTTCCGGGCCGTCTGATCTGCCCGTTTTCGTCCAAAGTCTCTCCTCGAAGGAGAGACCCGTGGGCTCGGGTTATGAGGGGGTGGGGTCCACTGGGCATCCGCCCTGCCTGA
>JADZET010000055.1 GCA_020850375.1 Phycisphaeraceae bacterium
CCCCTTCTTCGGATCAAACCACTTGACTGAACCCTTGGTCATGGACATGGCGGGCTCCTGCCTGGGCGGTCGGACGCGCGAACGCGCGGGTCGATGCGATGGGACAAGACAGCGCAGCCGACATCGGTGAACTCCGCCCAACCGTTCGAATCCGATCCTGGCGCGCTGAGACGACAAGAAGCATGAGAGAACCTCAGCGCCGACGACGAAGAACCGCCGCCAGCAGACAACTGCAACGGGCAGACCGCTTGCCGAGACTACCGTGGCGGTGTAGGCACCACAACAACGCACCGCCGCGTCAGATCCCCGGACGGCAACACGCCCGTACGATCCATCGTCATAACCTAATGCAATACGACAGGATTAGGTCACGACATCCACGTCAGTGCGATCTTACCAAGTGTTAATTCGGAAGGGAAGGGCTTTTCTCGGCTTCTTGCTCTTTGGCTTCCTCCCGCATGGCGGCCTTGCGGGAGAGCTTGACCCGGCCTTGGTCGTCGATGGACAGGACCTTGACGCGGACCATGTCGTTGAGCTTGACGATGTCCGTCACCTTGGAGACGTAACCCTCGTCCAGTTCAGAGATATGGCACAATCCGTCCTGCCCGGGGACGAGCTCGACGAAGGCCCCGAAGTCCTTGATTGAGGCCACCCGGCCGGTGTAGATCGCGCCGATTTTAACCTCGGCACAGAGCTTCTCGACCTCTTCGAGGGCCCGCTCGGCCTTGCCCTCGCCGGCGGCGAAGATGAACACCGTCCCGTCCTCCTCGACCTCGATCGTGGCGCCGGTGGCCTCCTGGATGCCGCGGATGGTCTTGCCGCCGGGGCCGATGAGCTTGCCGATCTTCTCGGGGTTGATGGTGGTGTAGAGCATCCGGGGGGCGTAGGGGCTGATCTGCTTTCGGGGCTCGGGGAGAGCACCGGCGATGATGTCGATGATCTCCATGCGCTTGGTCTTGGCCAGCTCGAAGGTCTTGCGGATCTGTTCGAGCGACAGGCCGCGGATCTTGAGGTCGAGTTGGATGGCGGTGATGCCGTTGCGCGTGCCGGCGACCTTGAAGTCCATGTCGCCGTAGTGATCTTCCTCGCCCTGGATGTCGACGAGGTAGACGTCCTTGGCCGGCTCATGGATCAGGCCGATGCTGATGCCCGCGACGATGTCGGCGATCGGCACGCCGGCGTCCATCAGCGCCAGGCAGCCGCCGCAGGCGCTGGCCATGCTCGACGAGCCGTTGGACTCGAGGATGTCGCTGACCACGCGGACGGTGTAGGGGAACTTGTCGACCGAGGGCAGCACGGGCAGGAGGGCGCGCTCGGCGAGCTTGCCGTGGCCGATCTCGCGCCGTCCCGGGCCGGTGATCCGCTTGGCCTCTCCGACGGCGAAGGGGGGGAAGTTGTAGTGCAGGTAGAACTTCTCGGCGTACTCGTCGCCCAGGCCGTCGACGATCTGCTCGTCGGATCCGGTGCCGAGGGTGGCGGTGCAGAGGGCCTGCGTCTCGCCGCGGCAGAACAGGGCCGAGCCGTGCACGCGGGGGAGCACGGCCGCCTCGGCGGTGATCGGGCGGAGCTGCTCGAGCGCCCGGCCGTCGGTGCGCTTTCCGGTGAGGATGATCTGGCGTGTGAGGTCGCCCTCGAGGTCCTCGATGGCCATCTTGGCCTGGCTGACGCGCTGCTGCCACTTCTTGTAGGCGACGGCGCCGACGTTCTCGTCGGGCTCGGGGAAGTTGGCGGCGAGGAATTCCTTCTTGGCGTTGCTGACGGCGTCCTGGCGCTGGAGCTTGGTGCCCTCGAGCGTCTTGGCCGCACGCAGCGGCTCGGAGAGCTTGGCCTTGACCAGGTCGACGATGTCCTGCGCCGGCAGCGAGGGCTCGCAGACCTTGGGCTTGCCGACCTTGGCCACGAGTTCGTCGATCATGGCCACGATCTGCTTGATGTGGCCGTAGCCGAAGTCGATGGCGTCGGCCACGACGTCCTCGGGGAGCTGGCCGGCGCCGACCTCGATCATGTTCAGGCCGTCCTTGTGCCCGCACAGGAGCATGTCCAGGTCGCTGAACTCGCTCTGCGCCGCGGTGGGCATGACGACGTACTGGCCCTCGATGCGAGCGACGCGGACGTTGCCGACGGGCCCCTCGAAGGGCACGGAGCTGATGGCCAGGGCGGCCGAGGCGGCGATGCCCGCCAGCACGTCGGGCTCATTCTGCCCGTCGGCGGCCAGGACCCAGCACTGGATCTGGACCTCGTCGAGGAAGCCCTTGGGGAACAGAGGCCGGATGGGCCGGTCGATGTTCCGCATGGTCAGCGTCTCTTTGGTGTTCGGGGCGCCCTCGCGCTTGCGGAACCCGCCGGGGAACTTGCCGGCGGCGCTGAGCTTCTCGCGGTAATCGACGGTCAGCGGGAAGAAGTCCAGCCCCTCGCGCGGCGCGGCTCGCACCACCGTTCCGAGCACCATCGTCTCGCCGTGCCGGACGACCACGGCCCCGTCGGCCTGCTTGGCGAGCTTGCCGGTCTCGATGCTCAGGGTGCGACCGCCGAGTTCCATCTCAACTCTTGTGACTGCCATCTTGTCTTGTCCTCGGCCTGATCAGTTGCAGGCCGGCGGCCCGCCGCGGCGCGGCAAAAGACCGCCTCTTTCGAAAGGGCAGGCAAGGGTTGAGTCTGGCTCGAGTCAAGCGGTCGACAGAGAGATTGGCGCGGCAACCCCGGGAAACCAACCATTCACATTTCGGGCCGCTCCCGTTGTGCCGAGGTTGCACCGGGAAAAAGCTTCCGGGGGGTTCCGGGGGGGTGCGGCGCCAAGCCCGCTGTCTTCCGTCCTTGCGCTGCCGGTTGTACTTCAAAACAACAAGCCCCCGGATCGCCGGGGGCTCATGGGTGTTCGTGGTTTACTTGCGCAGGCCGAGCTTGCTGATCAGGTCCAGGTAGCGCGGGCGATCGGTCCGCGAGAGGTACTGCAGCAGCCGGTTGCGGTTGCTGACCATCTGGAGCAGGCCTCGCCGTGAGGAGAAGTCGTGCTTGTGGGTGCGGAAGTGATCGGTCAACGTGTTGATCCGCTCGGTGAGCACAGCCACCTGGGTCTCGGGCGAGCCGGAGTCCTTGTCGTGGCGACGGTGCGAGGCGATGATCTGGCTCTTCTTTTCTGCGGCAATCATGGAGCTGGTTCCTAGGTCCGGTCTTTCAGTGGAGGCTTCCGGGAACTTCGGGGGGGTCGCTTGGCGGGGCGTCACAGGCTCCCGGGCGGACCGCTTTTGTCCCTTAGTGTTTTGAATGGGGAAGTTTAGCAGACGCCCAGGACGGCCGCAACTGGTTGTCAAGACCTGTTCCAGACTCCCCGGGCAAGGCCCGGGGGACGTCATGGTTTTGATACACTAGCGGGTCTATGACGGCGACTAATCCCATTTCGGCGGCCAACGCACGTTACGCCCGGTCGGAGCAGGCTTTCGAGCAGGCCCGGGGACTGATGCCTGGGGGGGTCAGCTCGCCGGTTCGTGCGTTTAAAGCCGTTGGGCGCAGCCCTTTATTCATCCGCGAGGGCAAGGGCTGCCGGGTCACCGACCTCGACGGCAACGTCTACGTCGACTACGTCGGCGGGTACGGCCCGCTGATCCTCGGCCAC
>JADZET010000056.1 GCA_020850375.1 Phycisphaeraceae bacterium
CGGCTACTTCGCCAGGAGCAGATACCCAATCACCGCCCCAGAGTAGCCGAAGCTCGCCGCCAGCACGACCCACCCCAGCGCATGCTTGCGCTTGAGCACGTACCACATGTAGATTCCACTCAACGCGAAAACAATCATCGCCGCGCTCGCCAGGTCATACACCACCGCCCACAGCGTGTAGAACCATCCCCCGCCGTACCCGTGCAGCCGGTGCAGCCCGATCATCCCCGCCCGCGCGTCGCCCTCTTCCTCCCGCAGACTCACCGCCACACCGTCCACCCCGATCGTCGCCTCCGCCTTCCGTCCCACCCCCTGAAACACAAACACCCGCCGACCGTCGCTCTCCTCTCGCGGCCCCACCCGCTTGCCGCGCAGGTTGAACCGCTCCGCCAGCACCGAAAACGCCGCCTCACCCTCCGCCGGCAGGGGGGTCTCGAGCGTCTCCTGCCTCTGCGTCACCGCCGGATCTCCCCCCGGGAACCATTTCGTGTGGATCAGCACATACCCCGTCACGAAGTACATCACCACAAACACCAGCAGCGTCAGACCCGCGTAAAGGTGCACCTTCCGAAGAAGCTCATAGATCCTGCTCTGCATGTTCATCCCCACAGCCAGACGTAGAGGATCAGCCCCAGCGACACCGCCACCGTCACCCCCAGCACCCCGCCCCCGATCGCCCGCTCCGACTTCCGGAACGTCCACAGATAAACCCCCGTCCCCGCCGCGAAGAAGACGATCCAGTTCGTCACCTCCGTGAAGTACCCCCACGAGTTGACCAGCCACGGCCCGTTGGGAATCTCCTCATGCATCCCATGCAGCGCCCGCACCACCGACCAGAACCCCGTGTGCGTCTCGCTGACCTGCACTTTTTCCTCGCGCAGCCGCGTCTGCACCTCATACCGCTTGCCCGGCCGCGACACCACGAACCGCAGCTCTCCACCCTTCTCCGCCCGCAGATCCCACGGCGGCACCCACCCGAACAACCCCAACTCGTCCCGCACCCTCTCGGCCAGCTCCGGCTTCTTGTACACCCGCGGATGCTCCATCGCCTGCTCCCACGTCACCGCCGTCCCATCCGGCCCCTGGTCGATCGGATGGTTAAAGAGCAGCGAGCTGAACCCGTAAATCAGCAGATAACTCGAGCAGAGCAGCCCGCCGTACAGATGAAGATTCAGCAGCCATTTCCGCATGGTTTCGCCTGCGTATGCCCCGGCTCTTTTCAGCCCGCGTCACCCAGACGATTCGGCCATAGTCTAACAACCCCCCGCCCGCCCTCGCCATGTCCGCAGATCCTGTCCCGCAGCCCGATGCTATGATCCCGACAGACCCCGACGAAGCCCCTGACAGGGATTCCTCATGCCCGACGCACCGCGCCCCCGCAACATCCTCATCTTCCTCGTCGACGAACTCACCCACGACTACACCCGCCCAGGGCATCCCTGCCGGATGCCCAACGTCCGCCGACTCGCCGGCGAGGGCCTCTCCTTCACCCGCGCCTACACCTGCTCCCCGCACTGCTGCCCCTCCCGCGCCACCTTCATGACCGGCCTCTACCCCTCGCGTCACGGCATCTTCAACAACGTCAACAACCCCACCGCCTTCCAGACCGGCCTGAACCCCGGCGTGCGAACCTTCTCCGAGGACCTCCGCGACGCCGGCTGCCAACTCGTCTACGCCGGCAAGTACCACATCTCCAACGAGGAATCCCCCTCCGCCCGCGGCTGGCGCGAGCTGGGCGAGTACGGCACCCACATCGTCCGCCCCAAACCCGGCCTCTGGCCCCGCCGCGCCGCCGAGCCCGCGCCCCCCGACGCCCCACGCCAGTTCGGCCAGATCCTCCGCCCCGGCTGGGGCCACGTCCAGGCCTTCGGACCCGTCATCGACGCCCCCGACGCCCTCCACCGCGACCGCTTCTACGACACCGCCATCCTCCCCGCCGTCCAAGCCATCGCCGACCTCGCCGCCTCCGACTCCCCCTGGTGCCTCTGCGTCAGCACCGACATGGACCACCGCACCCCCGTCCCCAAACAATTCGCCGACCTCTACGACCCCGCCCAGCTCGAACTCCCGCCGAGCTTCCACGACCCCATGCTCGACAAGCCCCGCGTCTATCAGCGCATGCGGAACATGCTCTGGTCCCAGCTCACCGACGACGAAGCCCGCCACGGCCTGGCCCACTACTACGCCCTCTGCTCCATGCAGGACCACTACCTGGGCATGCTCCTCGACGCACTGGACAGAACCGATCAGGCCGACGACACCCTCGTCCTCTTCCTGGCCGACCACGGCGACCTCGGCTACCACCACGGCCTGGCCGACCTGGGCATCCCCGCCTTCGACCCCATGTACCACATCCCCGCCGTCATGCGCTGGCCCCACGGCATCGACCGCCCCGGCCGCGACGTCGATCACTTTATCTCCATCGCCGACTTCGCCCCCACCTTCACCGAGCTCGCCGGCCGACAGCCCGCGCCCGACCTCACCGGCCGCAGCCTCGTCCCCTTCCTCCTGAATCGCGCCCCCGACGACTGGCCCGACTTCTGGTGCTCACAGACCAAGGGCAACGAAACCTTCTTCACCCAGCGCATCGTCCGCACCCACCGCTGGAAGTACGTCGTCAACTGGTTCGATTTCGATGAGTTCTATGACCTCGAGAACGACCCCCACGAACTGCACAACCTCGCCTTCCCCCAGCCCGGCTGCGCGCCTCCCGCCGACCCCCAGGGCCGCACCCACTCCCAGACCTTCACCCCCTGGCCCCACCTCGCCCCCGAACTCGAAGCCGTCCGCCGAGACCTGCTCGCCCGGCTGTGGCGCTTCGCCCTACGCGAAAACGACATCATCCAGGACCCCTTCCCCCCCGTCGCCCTGGCGCCCTACGGCCCGCTCGTCGCCCTGAAAAGCCCGCCCTCGCCCTAGCGTGCACACGCCTTCAACAGCCGTTGCCTTGCCGCACGCAGCACGCCCACGTCCTTCGTGTACTGATCGAAACTCTGGATCACCCGCCGCATCACCCCCTCTACCTTCCGGGGGCTGTGCTCCCCGAGCATCTTCAGCAGCTCATAGTCCTCCATCCCCTCCCGCTGCGCCTCGAGCCGTACGCTCGACCACGGCCCATCCGTCCCCGGGTACACGACGTGCGTATCCCCGCCCGGCAGGAACGATCCGCCCCCGTGATCCACCACGCTCTGCTTCAGCGGATCCTGCGTCGGCTTGTAGTGATTCAGCCCCCAGTGCAGGAATCCATCCAGCCCGAACAGCGCCCCCGCCCACCCCAGCAGCGCCGGCCGGATCAGCTCCATGTCCAGCAGCCGATTCAGCCACGGCCCCCCAGGGAAACAGCACGTATAAAACCACACCCGATCCCCCAGCCTCTTCATCTCCTCGAAGTGCTCCCGCTGCTTCTGATACCACTGCGCCTGCGGGCACCAGCAGTCCACCGCCCCGACCAATTCCCTCTCCATCGTCGCGTCGAGGATCGGCACCCCCGGCATGTACCGCCGCACCATCCCCGCGATCAGCCGATAGTCCGTCGCGTTGGCCCCGATCGGCTCATCCGCCA
>JADZET010000057.1 GCA_020850375.1 Phycisphaeraceae bacterium
ACTTCTGGGTGCTGTACTACTTCGCGCGGCAGATCCTGACGGGTGAGCCGGCGCCGTTTGATATCTACACGGCGGCGGACTGCACGATCCAGGGGATCCTGGGGTATCGGTCGGCGATGGAGAACGGCAAGGGGTATGACATCCCGGACTTCCGCGATCGCAAGCAGCGCGAGGCGTTCCGTGAGGATCACCTGGCGCAGAAGCGGTACGACGTGAAGGAGGGGCCGTTCGGGAAGAAATTCGACAAGGAACTGGCGTCGCAGTTCAACACGGCGATGAAGCACCTGGACGAGTTGGCCAAGGCGTATCGGTCGTGGGCGGACTGGATGACGGTCGTCGACGACATGAAGGAGCCGGGGAAGGTGCTGGAGCTGGCGGACAAGCTGGCGGAGAAGCATGCCAAGAGCGGGGCGTGGCTGAGCACGGCGAGGAAGATCGCCGACGCGCACCCGGGGACGGACGCGGCGCGGGTGCTCAATGATCTGCTCGAGCAGTGCGACGAGGCGGTGACGACGCGGGCGGACTTCGGGGCGTGGCTGAAGGATCAGAAGGAACAACTCGCAGCGAGGATCGGGAAGGTCTCTGCGTGAAATCATGGTTGCCCGCCGACGGCGGCGGGGCTGGTAGGTGAAGGAGTATGGTCATGACCACGACGATCACGAACCCCGACATCGGCTGGGCGGATGTGGATCTGACGAAGCTGCCGAAGCTAGTGACGAAGGAGCTGCCGGGGCCGAAGTCGCGTGCGATGCACGAGCGTGCGGCCAAGCTCATGAAGGGGTACTCGGGGCAGGTCAAGCTGTTCCCGGTGTGCTTCGAGGAAGGCTACGGCGTGACGCTGACGGACGTGGACGGGAACGTGTATCTGGACTTCTCGTCGGGGATTTATGTCACGACGCTGGGGCACTGCCATCCGAAGGTTTCGGAGGCGGTGGCGAAGTATGCCAAGACGCTGATGAACTGCCATGACTTCACGACGCCGATCAAGATGAAGCTGCTCGAGAAGCTGGCGGAGATCCTGCCGGGGGGCGGGGAGTTGTCGGCGATGCAGTTGTATGACTCGGGGACGACGGCGGTGGAGGCGGGGATCCGGCTGTGCCGGGCGCAGACGGGGAAGTTTGAGTTCCTGTCGTGCTACCGGGACTTCCACGGGAAGTCGGGGCACGCGGTGAGCCTGGCGCGGATGAACGCGGCCAATGGGCCCGGAAGGTCGCCGGGATTCTATCTGGTGCCCCGGCCGGACCCGTATCGGCCGCTGTGGACCAAGGCGGACGGGACGATCGACACGGATGCGTACATCCGGTTCTATGACGAGTTCGTCACCGAGGGGGCGACGGGGCAGGTGGCGGCGATCGTGCTTGAGCCGATCCAGGGGTGGGCGGGCTCGGTGTTCCCGCCGGAAGATTTCTTTCCCAAGCTGCGGGCGTGGTGCGACAAGAAGAAGATCATGCTGTTCGCTGACGAGGTGCTCACGAGCATGGGTCGGACGGGCAAGTGGTTAGCGATGGAGCACTGGGACACGCTGCCGGACGTGGTGACCTTGGGCAAGGGGTTCGGGAATGGTTTCCCGGTGACGGCGATGGTGGCGCGGAAGGAATACGCGGAGGCGATCGAGAAGATCTCGGCGTCGACGAGTTACGGCGGGAACCCGATGGCGTGCGCGGCGGCGCTGGCCTCGATCGAGGCGATCGAGGAGGAAGGGTTGCTGGAGAACGCTCAGCGATTGGAGAGGCTGTTCGAGAAGCGGCTGGCGAAGATGAAGGCGGAGCACAAGATCATCGGGGACGTGCGGGTGAAGGGGTGCCTGATGGGCGTCGAGCTGGTCAAGGACCGCAAGACGAAGGAGCCGTTCGACAAGGCGGGGACGCTGATCTATCAGCGGGCGTTCGCCAAGGGGTTGGCGTGGATCCCGGCGGGGCATATTTTGCGGATGAGCCCGGCGATCGTGATGGGCGAGGCGGTGGCGAACAAGTGCATGGACATCATCGACGAGTCGATCGGGGAGGTGTCGCGGGAGCTGGGGTACTAGAGTCGGTTGGCGTTGGGTGGGGTGGGGTCGATGGATCCAAGGCACCGCTCCCTGACGGTCGCGGCTCGTGGGGGCGGGGATGGTTGAAGAAGGAAGGCGTGGCATGGCTGGACCAAGGCGGATCGGACTGGGGATCATCGGCGGTGGACTGATGGGCAAGGAGGTCGCGTCGGCGATCGCCCGGTGGTGTCACCTGGTGGACAGCCCGGTTCGGCCGGAATTAGTCGCGATCTGCAGCGTGCCGGCCGAGACGCTGACGTGGTTCACGGATTATTTCCCGTCGATCTCGCAGGCGACGACGGATTATCACGCACTGCTGGCGAACCCGAAGGTCGACGCGGTGTACTGCGCGGTGCCGCACGCGATGCATGAGCGGTTCTACATCGACACGATCAGGGCGGGCAAGCACCTCTTGGGTGAGAAGCCCTTCGGGATCGACCAGAAGGCCAACGCGGCGATCAGCAAGGCGATCGCGGAGAACCCGAAACTGGTCGTGCGCTGCTCGTCGGAATTCCCTTACTTTCCGGGGGTGCAGCGGATGGTCGAGGCGTGGAGAGCCGGGAGGTTCGGTCGGGTGCTGGAGGTCGAGGCGGGGTTTTTGCACAGCTCGGACATGGACCCGAACAAGCCGATCAACTGGAAGCGTCAGGTGAGCCAGAACGGGGAGTACGGGTGCATGGGGGACCTGGGGATGCACGTGTGGCACGTGCCGCTGCGGTTCGGATGGTTCCCGAAGAACGTGCGGGCGATCCTGTCGAACATCGTGCCGCAGCGGCCGGACGGGAAGGGAGGCGTGGCGGCGTGCGACACGTGGGACAACGCGACGCTGCTGTGTGAGGTCGAGCATGCGGGGTATCGGTTCCCGCTGACGGCCAAGACGCAGCGGATCGCGCCGGGGCAGACGGACACGTGGTACCTCTCGATCATCGGGGACCGGTACAGCGCGCGGTTCACGACGAAGAAGCCGCGGACGCTCGAGTCGATGAGCTATGAGCCGGGCGGGGCGCAGGTCTGGCAGAGCGAGGACCTGGGGTACGCCTCGACGTACAAGGCGATCACGGGGCACATTTTTGAGTTTGGGTTCAGCGACGCGATTTTGCAGATGCTGGCGGCGTTCTTCGATCAGGTGGCGCAGGGGCCGGCGGCTGAGTTGCCGTTCGGCTGCGTGAGCCCGGCGGAGGCGGCGGGGACGCACGCGATTTTCACGGCGGCGCTGGCGTCGCAGAAGCAGGGGCAGGTGGTGTCGGTGAATCGGGGGTGATTCGCACTCGCACACGGAGATGATTCGATGAGTATTTCGGACCTTCGCAAGGGTTTTCTGACGCCCAACCGGCATTACTACGAAGTGGACATGCCGTACTATCAAGAGCGGCTGAAGGACTTTCTGCCTGAGAAGATCGTGGACATCCACGGGCACGTGGGGCTGTCGGACCCGACGCCGGGGGCGAAGATGGAGTGGGCGACGCGGGTGACGAACGGGCGGAGCCTGCGGATGGCGGAGTATTTCGACTGGCAGATCAAGATGTTCCCTGGAAAGGACGTGCGGGTGTGCGTGTTCGGCTCGCCGCACCCGCCGCGGATCGATCCGGACAATGCGTATCTGGCGGAGCAGGCGGAGTTGTATCCGAAGGATCGGATGTGGCCGCTGCTGCTGGAGGATCCGTACTGGACGGTGGAGGAATTGGACAAGCGTTTCGCGGCGGGGCGGTTCGCGGGGCTCAAGCCTTACCCCTTGATGCCGTACAAGATCCCGGTGGCGGAGGTGAAGATCTTTGACATGCTGCCGGAGGCGCACCTGGAGTGGGCGAACGATCGAGGGGCGATCGTGATGCTGCACGTGCCGCGCGGGGACGGGCGGATCGCGGATGAGTTCAATCTGACGCAGCTTGAGCGGATCAACAAGAAGTATCCGAGGGCGAAGGTGATCGTGGCGCACATCGGGCGGGCGTACACGGACACGCCGGACGGGCATGAGGCGGTCAGGCGGATCGGGCAGTGCGAGAATCTGTTGTGGGATTTCTCGGCGAATGACTGCGAGCCGATCATGCGGACGCTGATCAAGTCGGCGGGGACGAAGCGGATCCTGTACGGGTCGGATCTGCCGATCCTCGCCTTCCGGGGCAAGCGGATCGACGAGAAGGGCGAGTATGTCAACATCATTTACGAGGCGGACTGGAAGGACCGGCGGATCCGGACGCCCGAGCCGGGGGATGACCGGTACACGTTCTTCCTGTATCAGCAGATTGATTCATTCCGGCGGGCGGCGGAGGCTTGCGGGCTGAGTGCCAAGGACGTGGCGGACGTGTTCTTCAACAACGCGATGCGGATTCTGCCGCGGTAAGATCAACAAGCCCCTTACAAAGGAGAAAAGGGGACACTACACATTTTTGAGGTCAGACGGCCGAGGGCGGAAGAGGAAAATGTGTAGTGTCCCCTTTTTAAAAAATGTCTAGTGTCCCCTTTTTGAGGCCGAAGGTCGGGCTGCTGGGGTTGATGCCGGAACTGTATGAGAAGGCGGGGCCGGGGCCGCGGCAGAAGCAGGACGCCTGGGCGCGGCAGATGGCGGGGAGCTGGGACTGGGCGGAGGTGGTGTGGTCGGGGGTGTGCCTGACGCGGCAGGCGTCGGAAGAGGCGGTGGCACGGTTCGAGGCGGAGAAGTGCGACATAGTGGTGGTGGTGCTGCTGACGTACGCGCCGAGCTTGAACACGGCGCGGGCGCTGGTCGAGACGCGCCTGCCGGTGGTGCTGCTGGACACGCAGCCGGACGATGGGCCGGGACGGGCGGGGTTCCCGGGGTCGCGGGAGGAGATGCCGGATGAGTTCCTGATGCTCAACCATGGAGTGCATGGGGTGCAGGACCTGGCGAATGTGCTGCTGCGGATGGGGCGGAGCGTGCCGATCGTGGTGGGGCCTTGGAAGGACGCGGGGACGGTGGCGGCGCTGAAGGAGTGGTGCCTGGCGGCGGCGGGGAGGTCGATTTTGAGACGGATGCGGGTGGGGCTGGTGGGTCGGGCGATGGCGGGGATGGGGGACTTCGCGGTGGATGAGGCGGCGTTGGCGGTGAAGATCGGGCCGCAGGTCGTGCCGGTCGAGCCGCGGCGGATCGCGGAGCTGGCGGCGGCTGCGGACGCCCGGAAGGTGGAGGGGTTGATCGCGGAAAATCAGAAGAAGTATGAGATCGCGCCGGAGCTGACGGCGGGGCAGCATGAGGCGGGGGTGCGGGTGGCGCTGGCGCTCGAGCAGATCGCGCAGGAGGATGCGCTTGAGGCGATGGCGGTGCATTTTCTGACGGTGTCGGAGGATGGGCGGGTGCCGACGCTGCCGTTCTATGGGGCGTCGCGGCTGCTGGAATTGGGGTATGGGTACGCGGGGGAGGGCGATGTGTGCTGTGCGTCGCTGACGGCGGCGTTGCAGAAGATCGTCGGTGTGGCGACGTTCACGGAGATTTTCTCGATCGATTTCCCGGACAACTCGCTGATCATGGCGCACATGGGCGAGTGCAATCCGGCGATGGCGAGGAAGGATCGCAAGCCGGTCTTGGCGCCGCGGCCGTTCCCGTTGGCGGCGACGCCGGAGCACCCGGCGACAACGGCGTTCGCGCTCGAGCCCGGGGAGGTGACGCTGGCGTCGTTGTCAATTGCACCAGGGGGGACGTTTAAGGTCATCATCGCGCCCGGAAGCGTGACGAACTGGGGGCCGGCGCCGGGGCTGATCATGCCGAACTTCAAGTTCTCGCCGAGGGTGGGGGTGCCGGTGTTCCTGCGGCGGTGGAGCGAGGCGGGCGGGTCGCATCATCAGTCGCTGGTGTACGGGAAGCGTGTGGAGCTGCTGGCGAACATGGGGTCGGCGATGGGGCTGGACGTGGTGGTGATTGAGTAAACGAGAGAGCAGGAGCACCAGGTTGAGCGGCGTGCTGGGGATTGATGTCGGGACGACGGCGATCAAGGCGGTGGTGCTCGATGAGCACGGCGCCCCCGCCCCCGGGGTGACGTCGGCGGTCAACTATGGGCTGGCGAGCCCACGGGGGGGGTGGTTTGAGCAGGACCCGTCGGAGCTGCGGCGGGCGGTGGGCAGGGCGGTGACGGAGGTGGCTGGGGGGCGTGAGATCGCGGGGGTGGGATTGTCGACGCAGGGCGGGGCGCTGGTGCTGCTCGATGAGCGGGATGAGCCGATCGGGCCGATCTATTCGTGGATGGATGGTCGGGCGAAGGAGATCTCGGCGAAGTTGGCGGCGGAGCGGGGGGAGGGATTCTTCGCGGATCGTAGCGGGCGGAATGACGCGGGATTGGCGCTGCCTCTCTTACGCTGGCTGGCGGAGAACAAGCCGCAAGAGCTCAAGCGGTCGGCGAAGATCTCGTTCGTCGACGACTGGTGCTCGCGGTGGATGACGGGTCGGAGCGGGACGGACGGCTCGAACGGGGCGATGACGGGACTGCTGAACATCCACAGGCAGGTGTGGGATGGGGAGCTGATGGGGATCGCGGGGGCTGCTATTGAGAAGATGCCGCGGCTGCTGCGGGCGGGGGAGGCGTTGGGGGAGTTGCTTCCGGGGGTGGCGAAAGAGTGGTCGCTCGGGGCGTCGGCGAAGAAGGCTGTTGTGATGACGCCGATGCATGATCAGCATTGCGCGGCGTTGGGGGGCGGGGTGATTGAGCCGGGGCAGGTGATGCTGTCGACGGGGACGGCGTGGGTGCTGATGGCGATGACGGGGGACATCGGGCGGGTCAAGGGGTTGAGCCTGTTCAGCGCGCCGGCGGTGACGGGGGGATGGGGGACGTTGGGCGCGCTGTCGGCGGGGAATGGGTACTACGACCAGGTGGTGGCATTGACAGGATTGGTGAATCTGGTGGAGGCGGAGAAGGAAGCGGCTGCGTCGGGCGCGGGGGCGAAGGGATTGCGGTTCCATCCGTGCGTGGGAGGGAGGCGCGAGGCGGGTTGGTCGAACTGGCGGCTGGACCATCGGCGCGGGGACATGTGCCGGGCGGTGATGGAGGGGATGTGCGTCGAGGCGCGGGCATGGCTGGGGAAGGTCGAGGGGGACCAGAGCAGCACGGGGCAGATCGTGATGATGGGTGGATCGGCGAAGAGCGGGCTGTGGGCGTCGATTGCGGCGTCGATATTGGGGCGGCCGGTGGTGATCCCGGGGGCGGCGGATGCGGCGGCGCTGGGGGCGGCGGTGATCGGGGGGTTAGGCGCTGGGTGGTGGCGGGACGCGCGGGAGGGGCGGGAAAAGCTGAAGGTGGCGTCGCGGCGGATTGAGCCTGACTTGGCGGGGTATCGCGACTTTCTTGTCGTGACTCGGTAGGCGTTCTTCGTTTATGATGCCGACCGGCCGACCCGGATGACCGGGCGGACGTTCTATGACACCGGGAGTAGACCATGCCCGCTGACAATACCCCTCTGGTTGGAATTCTGATGGGATCGCGTTCGGACCTCGAGACGATGCGATCGGCGTTTGAGGTGCTCGAGCAGTTCGGGGTGGCGCACGAGAAGCGAGCGTTGTCGGCCCATCGGGCGCCGGCGGCGCTGGCGGAGTACGTGGGGAGCGCGCAGAAGCGTGGGATTCAGGTGCTGATCGCGGCGGCGGGCGGGGCGGCGCACCTGCCGGGGGTGGTAGCGGCGATGACCCCCCTGCCGGTGCTGGGCGTGCCGATTCAGAGCAAGTCGCTCAATGGGCTGGATTCGCTGCTGTCGATCGTGCAGATGCCGGGGGGGATCCCGGTCGGGACGCTGGCGATCGGGGAGGCGGGGGCGAAGAACGCGGCGCTGCTGGCGGTGAGCATCCTGGCGTTGTCGCGGCCGGAGCTGATGCGGAAGCTGGAGGAGTTCCGGCAGAAGCAGACGCAGAAGGTGGTGGGGGATTCGGTGATTTAGGGGGACTGCGGCGAGACGGTCCTTGGAGGCTGTCGGGCAGCAGATCGCTCTGTATGGCGGCGGCGGTGAGGCCAGCGGGTTGCGGCATGTCTCTGATTTGAAAAAGCGTTAAGTGTCAAAATTTCTCTTGACATCGGAGGGTGTCAGGTTATTTTTCAGGGGAACATCACTCTGCGAGATTGCCCCATGCGCTTAACAAAGCGATCGCCTCGGGTGTTCCTGGTCATCGTCACTTCTTGGTGCTTCTTTCAGGTTCAGCCCACGCTAGCTGCGGACCGCTACTGGGTCGGCGGGTCGGGTGACTGGAGCGATCCGGCGAACTGGTCGGCGACGGCGGGCGGGCCGGGGGGGGCGGGGGTGCCGGGAGCGCACGACGAGGTCTTGCTCCTCCAACCGGATGCCGCTGATCGGATCGTCACCTACAGCGCCGCCGGGCCGGGCCCGGAGCTCGGCGACCTGAACTTGGATGGCACAGGCAGCGGGACCATGACGTTGGCCATCACCGGGGGTGAGTTGCTGCCGAATGTGATGAGAGTGGGCAGGGACGGCGCTGCCGCCGTGACGCAGAGTGGTGGGACCGTAAGGCCGGATTTCTCTGTCTACGTCGGCTGGGATACCGGCTCGTCCGGAACCTATGGCCTGCAATCAGGACAATTGACCACGCGCTCCACGGCCATTGGCAGGGCAAGTAATGGCGGCGCCGGCGGTAGCCTCCTGCAGTCCGGGGGCACGCATG
>JADZET010000058.1 GCA_020850375.1 Phycisphaeraceae bacterium
GACCTGTCCGACGACGAGCTCGCCTCGCTGCGCAGCCCCGTCCGGACGCGTCCCCGCGAGATCGAGCGCACGCTCCGCATGCCCCCCGCCCACAGCGGCAACGGCAACGGCCACAACACCCATTAACCACGGCTGGTAGACCATGCTCCGGCCCGCCCTGGGACAAGGTCCGTTGCTCCCCCCCCAGCCCCCGGCCGTCCGACGCGTCTGGTGCCCGGACTGCGGCCACGTCTTCCACGCCAGCGCCAAGGCCCTGTCCCTGCGCTGCCCGCGCTGCACCCACGCCCTGGCCCCCTGCGACTACCAGGTCACCGGCAGCCTGCGCGGCGACCTGACCGTCGTCGGCCGCGTCGACATCCCCTCGCAGATGTGCATGCAGGGCCGGCTGATCTGCGGCGAGTTCACCAACCAGGGCCAGTTCTTCGGCCAGGCCCGTGTCGGCGGCCCGGTCGAGCTGACCGCCGAAAGCCAGACCCGCGGCGCCATCGCCTGCCGCAGCCTCCGCATGGCCCCGGGAGCGAAGCTCCGCGCCAAGGCCGCGATCGGGTCGATGGAAGAGTCCCACCAATGACCATGCCTGCCGTGATTGAACGGGGCCCGACGGCAACTCACCACGAATACCAGTAGTCCCGCAGATTGCCGCCACCTGTGATGAACCAAGTCATTTTTTCGTGGCCATAGGTCCAATGCACCATGCCTCGTAGCACACCTGACCGCGTCAATCCGCGGTGATATTCCTCAAAACGGATCGAGTGCACATCGCCAAGCTGATGTCCGTCAGCGCGGATGGACCATCGGATCGAGCCATCACGCTGCCGCAGTTGTACAACCGGTGAAACGCCCTCTACAGATGAGTTGAAAACTTCGATCGTCAGGCCGTTGAAGATGGGCATCGACTGGTCCGGTTGCCCAGATGTGATTGGTGCAACCGGGATGCCGTGGAATGGTCCATCCTCAAGAAATGGCCCCAAAGGCAGGCAATACCACATCCACCCCACAATCAGGATCAGCAGCACAATGACCGTTCGTCGAAGCCAGTGGCGTTTGGTCAGGCGGGCCATCGTCGTCAAATCTCTCAGAGTCTTTCCAGCTTCGTGATCCGTCCCCCCACGATCCACTCGACTATATAGATATTGCCCTGCCGGTCCACCGCGATGCCGTGCGGGCTGTTGAGCTTGCCCGGCTCGATCCTGCCCCGCTCGTTGGGCCAGCCGGGCTTGTCGCAGACGGCCTCGTTGGCCGCGATCGTGGCCACGGGATGGTCGTCGCCGTCGAGGATCGTCAGCCGCGCCCGCAGCTCCGGCACATAAAGATGCTCGCCCAGGCCCGCAAAGCAGCAGGGGCTGGTCAGGAAATCCGCCCCGAAAACCCGGCGATATCGGCCGTCGAGGCCGTAAACCTGCACGCGCTTGTTGCCCCGGTCGGCGATATAAAGTTCTGCTTGCGGTGAACCCGAGCCAGCCGCGGGACGGGGTGCCATGCCCCAGTGAGCGTCGCCGCTGCCAGTGCCGCCCAGAGTCATCCGCCGCCGATCGATGAAAATCCCGTGTGGGCACTTGAACCGCCCCGCCTCGCCCTCCTCGCCGTTGATGCTCGAGAGGTGTCGGCCGGCGTTGTCGAAGCGGTGCACATAGCTCGCCCCGTAGCCGTCAGCCACCCAGACGTCGCCGTTGCCGCCGTATCGCTCCTCGTCGACCGCCACCCACGTCGGGATGTAGCGATTCCCGCGCCCGGAAGTGGCCTGATAGACATCCACCGGCGGGGTGCTCAGCTCCATCACCACTCGCCCGTCGAGCGTCGTCTTGACCACCGCGGCGGTCGATTCATCGGTCAGCCAGAGGTAGTCCTGCCCGCCGTCTTGCACGAGGGTCAGGCCATGGGCGGTCAGGAAGCGGTCGCCCCAGGCACTCAGGAGTTTTCCCTGCGGGCTGAAGATCAACACGGCCGGATCGGCCTGATGGAAGACCACCACGTTGCCGTCGCGCGCCACGGCCACACCGTGCGTCCGGCCACTCTTGCGGCCGGATTCGGTGTCCGGGATGCGGGCCCAGTCCTCGATCCATTCGTAACGGTGTGAGCCCTGGCCGACGGTGATCGCCATGTCTTAAACCTCACGCCACGACGAGATTCGCCGCGGATGCCTTTGATCAGTCATCATAGGACCCCTGAAAAATGCGACCAAGCGGTGCGAAGTGGCCGCACGCCGGCCCGTGGTCCACGCTCCTCGGCGTGCTTTGCGTTACCATGACCAACCGCGCCATGGGGGGGCGCACGCACGACGCGATGTCGGCGGACGGCGCGGCTTACGGGCCATGATGAGCATGATTCTGTTGGTGCTGCTGCTGGTGGTGTGGCTGGCCTGGCTCACGCAGGCGATCGTGAGCGCCTTGCAGGTGGCCTGGTTCGGCGACATCCTCAGCCGGCCCTGGCCTTACAAGCCCTTCCACCCCCGGGCCTGGGTCATCGTCCCCTTCAAGGGGCTCGAACACGACCTGGCCGGCTCGCTCACCAGCCTGCTGCGGCAGGACTATCCTGACTATCGCGTCGTCCTGGTCGTCGAGGCCGAGTCCGACCCCGCCTATCCCGTCCTGACCGAGGCCATCCGCCTGCACGCCCCCGATCGGGCCGAGCTCATCGTCGCCGGCCTCGCCCCGCCGACGCGCAGCCAGAAGCTCCACAATCAGCTCGCCGCCCTGGCCCACGTCGGGCCCCAATCCCGCGACGACGACGTCTGGGTCTTTGCCGACTCCGACGCCGTGCCCGGGCCGCACTGGCTCGACAAGCTCGTCAGCCCCCTCAGTCGCACGACCAAATACGGCCTGAGCACCGGCTACCGCTGGCTCACCCCACCGCGATCGGCGCCTCTTATTGAGGGTATTTGGTCCGACCTCGCCTGTGTCCTCAACAGCTCCGTCGCCTGCATGCTCGGCCGATCCGCCCTGAACTTCGCCTGGGGCGGCTCGATGGCCATGCCCGTGAGCGTGGCCCGGCGCGGCGGGCTGATCGAGCGCTGGTCCACCGCCCTGACCGACGACTACCCCGCCTCGACGCTCTGCCGGTCGCTGGACCTCAAAATAGCCTTCGTTCCCGCCTGCCTGGTCAGCTCGCCCGTGCGGTTCGACGAGCGGTCCTTCTGGAACTTCGCACGCCGGCAGTACCTGATCACCCGCGTCTACGCCCCGGCCGCCTACCTCGGCGCGCTGGCCCTGACGGGTCTGTACACGCTGGCATTCTGCACCGCCGCCGCCGTGGTAGTGGGGGGGGTGGTCGGCAAGGTTGAGCCGTGGCTGGCCTGGTCCGCCGCGGCCGTGATCCTGGCGGTGACGGCCGCGGACATCACACGCTCGCACTTCCGCCGGCGCGTCGTCCGTCTGGCGTTCGGCGACACGGCCATGACCAATTTCCGACGCGCGATGTGGCTCGACCGCTGGGCCACCCCGCTGTGGATGGCCCTGCACCTGGCGGCCGTGCTCTCGGCCCTCTCGAGCCGGACGCTCACCTGGCGCGGCCGTCGCTACCGCCTGCGCGGGCCCCACGCCGTCGAGCAGTTGGACTAAGTCTCCAACCGTGTCCTGCGAGACGGCTTGATGGAAGGTAGGCTCCCCACCATGTCCACCAACGTCCTGCTGATCCAGGTCGACCAGATGCACGCCGGGTGCCTGAGCGTCCTGGGCAATCCCAACGTGCGAACGCCCAACCTCGACCGCCTCGCCGGCTGGGGCGTTCACTTCACCCACGCCGTCTGCCAGAACTCGATCTGCATGCCCTCGCGGACGTCCATGCTCAGCGGGCAATATCCCTCGACCAACCGCCAGTTCGGCTTCAGCGGCCGCTGCCGACGCGACATGCCCTGGCTGCCGCTCACCTTCCAGTCCGCGGGCTACCGCACCGCCGCGTTCGGCAAGTTCCACGTCACCTGCGTCCCCGAGGACCGCTGGGGTTTTGACCTGGCAGCCCCCACGCTCCCCGAGGACGAGGACTTGGCTAAACCGCACGGCGACCACTACCGTGCTTACTGCCGGCAGCACGACGTCCCCTGGCGGACCGACCAGACCCACGGCCACGACCTCGAGGACGGCGAGCGCCTGCCCGTCGTGCCCTCCTCGGCCCGGCCGGACCTGTTCTGGTTCGAGCGAATGGCCTGCAAGTCCGACGTGCCCGTCGAGCACAGCCTCGAGACCTGGACGACCAACCGCTTCCTGGAGTTCCTCGACCATCAGGCCGGCCGCGACGAGCCCTTCTTCGCCTGGCTGACCTACGATCGCCCTCACTTTCCCACCACGCTGCCGAGCCCGTGGTTCGAGCGCATCCGGCCCGACGAGCTGGTCCTGCCACCCTTGCCGAGCGTGGACGATATGGCCTCCTGGCCGCGATCGATGTTCGAGCTACATGCCCGTCACACGTCGATCTACAACGTCGGCGAACGGTCGCTCCGCTTCATGCTCGCGACCTACTTCACGCTCATCGAGTGGATCGACGCCGAGATCGGCCGCGTCCTCGACCGCCTGCGGGAACGAGGCCTTGATGACCACACCACCATCGTCTTCTGCTCCGACCACGGCGACCTGGCCGGCTGGCTGGGCGCGTACGACAAGGCCTCACGCTGCATCACCGACGCCGTCACGCGCGTGCCCCTGATCATCCGTCCCGCTCCCACGCTGGGCACAAGGACCGCGGGCCGACGCCTCGACGCGCCCGTCGAGCTGGTCGACCTCTTTCCCACGCTCTGCGGCCTGGCGGGCGTGGAGTCCCCGGTCGGGATCGAGGGGCGCGACCTGGGCCTCGCTCTTCGGACGGGCACGCCTCCGCCCGCCGACCGGCCCGTCTTCTGCGAGGAATTCAACCGCCGGATGATCGAACGCGACGGCTGGCGGCTGGTCTTCTATCTCGACAACGATACCGAGCACGCCCTGTTCGACCTCGGCCGGGATCCGAACTGTTATCGCAACGTCTACGGCGACGCCGCCCATCGGCCGCAACGCATCGCATTAAAACGCGACCTTCTGCAATTCCTCGTCGAACGCGGCGACGGCCCGCCCACCGACGCGGACATCACGCTCATCCGCCGGTCGCTCGACCCGGCCGACGATCACTTCCCGCTGCTCCTGCGCAAATACGAGGGCGTCCACCGCTACGGCGGGGCGGTGGTGATCTGCCACGCCGACCGCTTCCTGCTCGTGCCGCTGTTCAATGCGCCGATGCGTCTCTTCGACACCGCCGGCCGCTACCGCAAAGACCATCAGGCACTGCCGCTCGATCCGAACGTGGTCGAGCCGATGCTCGACTTCGCCGTGGCCGAGTGCATGCGTCGCGTCGCGGAGATCTCTCCCTACGAGACGCGCCGGACCACGCGCCAGCCCGTCACCCGCGCCGAGGCCGAGGCGCTCGCCGCTCGTCTGCACTGATCCTCAGTTCTGCTCGATCGGCCCGGACGGCGGGCTCCCGGGGGCGTTCTCGCCCAGGTCGTTCTCGCCCATCAGGTTGAAGAGCTTTTTCCGCAGGAGCTGCCCCGCGAGCTGCTGGTCGTCCGTCCGCAACGCCACCACGCTCCGCCCCTGCGGCCGGACCAGCAGGGGGTAGAGATATTCCAGGTTGATCTCCGCCCCCAGCAGCGTCATGCACAGCTCGCCGAGCGTCCTGCCCCGCGCCGCGTCGATCTCCACCACCAGCATCTCGCACTCGGAGAAGGGCAGGTGCGCGCGTTCGAGCAGCCGGCGGGCCAGGTCCGCCCGCGAGGTCAGGACCCTCACCACCGCGTGGTCCGCCGCGTCGAGCACCACCATCGACGCCAACTGCAGCGCGTGGCCGTTGAAGACCTCGACCAGCTCCAGCAGCTTCCCCACCCGGTTGTCCAGGAAGACGCTGAACTGCGTGTTCGACGGCGGCTCGTAGCCGCGTGCCGTGAGTTGGTCCGTCGGGGCTTGGGACATGGCGGCGTGCCTTGAGTCGCAAGCGGTGCAAGAGAGGTGCGTCGTCAGGCCTTCGGGCTCGTGTCCTGTTGTTGTCGGTACCAGGCGAGGGTGGCCTTGAGGCCCTCTTCCACCGAGACAATCGGTTCATACCCCAACACCTGCCGGGCCTGTTCGATGTCCGCCAGCGAGTGGGGCACGTCGCCGGCCCGGACCGGCCCGAACACGGGCTCGAGCCCCGGCCGGCCCAGCAGCCGTCCCATCATTTTAGCCAGCTCCAGCACGCTGACGCTCCCCCCGCAGGCGATATTGATCACTTTTCCGCCCAGCCGGTCCGGGCAACGGGCCGCCAGCAGATTGGCGTGCACGACGTTCTGGACGAACGCGAAGTCGCGCGTCTGTGACCCATCGCCGAAGATGGTGGGGGGCTTGTCAGCCATCAGGTTCTGAGCGAAGGCGGCGATCACCGCCGCGTAGGCGCTGTTGGCGTTCTGGCGGGGTCCGAAGATGTTGAAGTAGCGCAGCGACACCGTGTCCAGCGGGTAGCACGAGCCGTAGGCCGCGAGCATCGCCTCCCCGGCGACCTTGGTCGCGGCGTAGGGGCTGCGCGGCAGGGGGGCCATCGACTCCCGCTTGGGCACCGTCGGGTCATCCCCGTAGGCCGCGGCGCTGGCGGCGAACATCACCCGCTGCACCCCCGCCTTCCTCGCCGCCTCGAGCACCGCCGCCGTCCCCATCGCGTTGACCTGCGTGTAGCGGTCCGGCTGCTCGACGCTCTGCGGCACCGAGCCCAAGGCCGCCAGATGGAAGACGTACCGGCAGCCGGACATCACGTAGTCCAGCAGCCTGGCGTCGAGGATCGAGCCCTGCACCAACCGCAGCTCGACCTCATTCGGCCGACCGGTCGCCGTCGCGGCCTCATGGACGTTGGCCACGCTGCCCCCGGAAAGATCATCGAGCACGAACAGGGACGCCCCGAGCTGCATCAGCGCCTCAGCCAGGTGCGAACCGATAAAGCCTGCCCCGCCGGTGACGACGCAACGAACGTCCTTGAAGTGGTTGCCGTGGAGCGAACGCCAGTCTTCGATCATGGAGAAACCTCAACGACCCTGGAAACAGCTCGAATCGTTCGTCTACGCCTCAACCCGCCCGGCCTGCCGCCAGGCCTCACGCAGGAACGCCGCCGTCGCCCCGCCGGCCTGGGCCAGCTCCGGCTTCCACTGGCACTCGATGCTCACTCGCCCGCGGTAGCCGATCTTGTGCAGCAGGGTGAAGAAGTGCTCGAAGTCGAACGCCTGCGGGTTCTGGTCGATCGGCCCGTGCCCGCCGGGCTGGAGCCGGTCC
>JADZET010000059.1 GCA_020850375.1 Phycisphaeraceae bacterium
GCTTCAATGGGGCCGCGCTCTGAGGAGCGCGGAAATAGTCTGCTCGCCAAGCCCTGGCAGTGCCGGGGGTTGGAATCGTGCGTGCGAGCGGGTGGTGCTCGCGGCCAAATTGTGCCGTTGGCTGGACGTGGAAATGGCTCCTTATTGCTGGTGGGTTAATGGGTTCGAGCGGCTCTGGGCATTCGGGCATCACTCGGCTGCTCGCGGGGGTGTTGACGGCTAAACCACGAGCACGCGCGTCGAGGGCTTGTAGCTCTTGCCTAGACATTCTAACCCGGCGTCGAGCGGATTGTCGGCTGAGCCGAGGTCGAGGATGAGCAGTTGATCTTCACGCTGGTTGAGGTGTTCGAGGAGCCGGCCGCGGAGCTGGGCGAGTTCCTGGTCGGTCAGTTCGCAGAAGAAGACGCTGAACTGGGCATGATCGCCCTGGCCCATGAGGATGTCGAAGACGCGCGTACGGCGTTTGTCGTCAGAGATATCGTAGGTGAGCAGGTAATGTCGGCGGGCCATGGGGGGATGCGTGTCAGCGGGTGGTGATGGGGGTATAGGTCGGCACGTCGCCGCGAAGCCAGCGGGCGAGGAGGCGGGCCTGGAGGCGGACGACATTCCGCCAGGAACAGCGGTAGTCGAAGACGGGGTGGGTGACGAGTTGATCAAGGCGGACCTCGTAGGCGTGGATGAAGGATTTGCGGGCGGTGTCCTTCATGACGCAGCCGGCTTGGGAGCGGAGGAAGTCGCTGGCGGCGACCATGCCGGTGTTGACGGCGGTGATGACGGCGGAGTCGACGACGAGCGGTCGGAATTCCTCCATGAGGTCCAGGGCCAGGGCGGGTCGGCCGTGGCGGGGCTGGTGGTAGAAACCCCACCAGGGGTCGAGCCCCTCGGCCAAGAGGGCGACGGTGCATTCCTTGGCCAAGAGGGCGTAGCCGAAGGAGAGCATGGCGTTGACGGGATCGCGCGGCGGGCGGCGGTTGCGGTTGGCGAAATCCCAGAGGGCGTCGAAGTCGCGCGGGCGGAGCATGGTCGAGAAGTGCTGGAAGTAGTGCGCGGCCAGGTTGCCCTCGACGCCCAGGAGCTGGGGCAGATCGTGGGCGTCGGCACTGGCGGTGATCAGGTCGGCCATGTCGGACAGGGCGCGGTCGGGCGGGGAGCCGTTGCGGCGGACGAGGGTGCGCTGGTTCGACCCCTTGGCGGCGACGACCTGGCGGGCAAATTCCAAACACCTTCCGGGGTTGGCGGCGGCGGCGAACTGGGCGGCGCGGTCGTAGGCGTTGCGGAGGGTGATGCCGTGGGTGATGCCGCTGAACCAGTGGCCGGTGGAGAGGTAGACGATCGGGATGTTGGCCTCGCAGAGCAGGTGGACGGTCTGCGTGGAGATCGAGACGTTGCCGAGCAGGACGAGCTGGCTGACGTCCTTGAGGCGGGCGCGGGCGATCTCCTGTTTTTCCATGCGGATGATCAGGTTGTCGTTGCTCTTGCCGACGTAGGCGCCCTGCTCCTGGATGTAGAGGGGCAAAGCTTCGTCGCGAGCGGGGTAGAGTCGGCGGACGCTCGGGGCGACGGGGTCGGCGGGGACGTGCTGGAGCGCGAGGGTTTCGTCGGGCAGGCAGATGGCAGCGAGGGAGCAGCCGTGGCATTTGGGGCTGTCGTCGAGCGGTGGAGGAAGCTCCTGGGCGTGGCAGGCCTGGCGGGCCTGGGCGAGAAGCGTGAGCGTGCGGGCTTCGAGGTCGGGGGTGAAGGGGACGTCGACGCGGGAGCGCGAGCCGGCGAAGTAGAGCACACCGTGGTCGCAGCGGTAGCCATGCTCGCGGAGGAGCAGCCCCTGGGCCATGAGCTGGACGCGCTCGGGCTCGTAGGACCGCTCGGGGTTGTTGGGCACGCGGCCGCGCTTGGTCTCGACGGGGACGGCTTCGTCGAGGCAATCGGGCGCGGGTGGGGTGGAATCGGCCGCGTCCGATTGGGCCAGGGAGAACAGGTCCGCGGGAGGCTCGGCAGGCTTCACATCAGAGCGTGGGGCGGTGGCGACGAGGTCGAGCTTGGCGGTTAAACCCAGGAGATCTGAGCCGAGGCTGACGGAGCGGGAGACGGTTGGGGGTTCGTCGTTGTCGTCGCTCGAGCGGGCGCGGCGGCGCTTGGAGGCGGAGGGAGCGGTGCCCTCGGCGGTCGGAGTATCCGAGTCGCCGGCGGGCTCAGGCTCGGCTTGGGAGGCGTTGGGCAAAACGTGGTCGAGTTTATCGACGCGACGATGGACAGCCCGGCCCTCGACGGTGTAAGTGTTATCCGCCCAACGGCCCTCGACGTGCATGAGGTGGAACAATCGCGGGCAATAGGCGAACTCGTTGAGCATGCGAACGGGCAGAAGGTCCGGGCCGTCGGCGGCGGGCGGAGAGGCGTCGGCTGGTGGAGAGGAGCGGATGATCATGGGCGAAGCCCCAAGGAAAGGTTATTTACTTGTCAAAGATCGGCATGAGGGGAGCAAGACTTCAATGCGGCATCTCCCCATCGGGGCAGGCGGCGAAGAGGCCGAGGCCGCGATACCGGCCCGAGCCCAGGGACAAGGGGCCTTGCAGGCTTAGCGGCCCGCCATCCGGGGCGACGAAACGGACCTTGACGTGGCGGACCGGCGCTTCACTGGCATTGCGGGGCCGGCGGTATCGGCTGGCCAGATCCAGGCCCGGCATGTAACCCACTCCTCGCCAATCCAACTCGGCGGATTTCACCACCTCCGGGGGCAGACCGGCGTGCAGGAGCGATTTGCGGATGAGACGTTCAATTTTGTCGACCCGATGATCGTCGAAGCCGGGGATGATCACCGGCGTGACGGTAGTCCACGTTGAAGAGGGGCCGATATAGCGGCGCACGTTCGAATCGCTCGATGGGATCAACGAGAGCAGAGCTTTGACCTCGCCCGTCTGCTCGTCGATGAGTTCCAAGCCCGAGAGCGCTCTGCGCACCCAGTCGATCTCCGGCCCCATGCCCGGCCTGCCGGTGATGATCACGCGGCGGATCATGCCGACGTGGCGGGGCGGACCCTCAGCGCCACGCTTCTCGATCGAAGGCAGAGGGAGATAGGCGAAACGTTTGGCGTCAGCCGTCAGTCGCGCCTGGCCGCCGTCGGGATTGTGGCCGTGGATGATGGAGGTGACATCCGCTTGACCCCAGCCGAAAGGCTGCTGCTCCTCGGCCGCCCTGGCCAAGGCATGACGGACCATGCCGGCCACGACCGTGGCGTATCGAACGGCGTCGAAGGGTTGAAAACCCTCGCCGTCGGGTTTGAGCAGGGAAAAGGCGGCAAAGGGACGGGGCAGCGGGTCCGTGGCGCGGTGATAACTCACCACGTCAAAGGTTGTCAGGGGAGGAACGGGTTTGAAGCTGTCAGGGGTGGGCAGACGATCAAGAAAGGCCTGATGGCGATGGCGCAAGGCTTCGAGCGTGCCGGCCTTGGGGACACGAAGCACGTTGGCGCCTCCGGGGGTGGGGCGCCAGCGGTGGCCGGGCAGTTGGTCCATGTGCACTTGGTCAATCACGCTGGCATCGGCCGCGACGATGTCCACGCCCCAGCCGAGGTGGGTGACGCTCACGGCGATCGTACTTAGGGCCTCCAAACACTGAAGGAACTGGGCATCGGACTTGGGCAGTTGCCACAGATAGTGGACGGCGTCGCCTTCGAGGAGATGGACGGGCTGAACATTCTTTTCTGTGCGGTAACTTGCGATGCTGGCCCCACGTCCACGAACCCAATCACCTGCGACCAAATCCATGGCATTATCTGGAACATAAAGCCGATATTTTTCCCCGATCCGGATGCCGGGAGCCACGATGACTGGGGCGGGCCGAGATTCCAATATGTTCAGGGCGCGATCCGCCTGATCTAGATCGTTAGGCAGATGCCAGCGGGCCGACGCGGCAGCGACCAAGGCTTGATAAAGTCGCAAGGGCGAAGGGGGCCATTCGGGTTCGCCGCCGTCACCCCGGCCGTGAAATCTCGGGTTGAGGAAACGGGCGGTGACGTGGAAATAGGACGTCATCAGTTGGTCTCCGCAGGGACGACTGCCTCAGCTTTCTTCACGCCGCGTTTGCCCTTGGTCTCACCCTCGCCCTGAACATCTTTTTTGGCGCGATCTTTGTCGAAATTCACCGTGCGGCTGGGACCGACGCCAAAGGCTTTCGCCGCTTCCTGGGCATAGGCCAGGGCCTGATCGTGCGTGATAGCGCAGGGAACGCGCTTGCCGTCGGCGTACACTTCGACAAATTCACACGGCTTATCGGGGTTGGCTACAAGCAGACATCCTTGGCGGAGGAAGCTCGATGTGGGGGCGGTGAAAGCGACCAAGGCGAGGCCCAGGATGTAGCGGCGCAGCGTCAGCGTGGCTTGCTCATTGTCAGTCGCAAGCAATCGCAGTGCGGCGAGGCTTAGGGTGGCGTCGCGACGGATGCCACCGGTGGCGATAACGCCGCCCGGGCAGCCGGAGGCGGGGATGTGGATAAAACCCCGTTTTGCCAAAGGATTTTTCGAGTCACCTTCTGCCTTGACCTTGTCCTCTTCACTGAAGACTTCAAGTTCAGCGTAATTGAGCGAAGGATTGAACTGAGCAGATCGCGTTAATCGCTTCACGTCATAGGCACGGATCGTTGAGGCCACGAGACGAGGCAGCTTAGCCTGGGTGTCGCGCGAGTCCCAAACGCCGAACACCAGTGATGTCGGGCCGAGTTTGGCCATGGGCTCCGCGTCGCCCCTGAGTATCGCCTTGAACGCATCGTGCAATTCTTTCTGCAACTCAGTGCAGCGGACAATTGCATCACCGGCGCGGTGTCCAGCTTCGAAGATCGTGACAGTCTTCTCTCCGGCTTTGATTGCAATTTGAGGCACCAGTCCGGCGTACTTCGCCTGGGCGAATAGCGGCTCAAGGCGATTAGCCTGGGAACCGACGCTGTCTATAAGGCAAATATTCGTTCCGTCTGCGGCAGAGTCAATATTGTAACCACCAGCAAACTTTGCCCTATCCTCGGCTGGAGCAAACGTGGCAGGGAAGACAATCCCATCGGCTCCTTCGGCAGGTATCAGTGGCTCTCGAATAACCAGAGCAGCAGGGCCATTGTGGCCATCCAACCAAATGTCGAATCGCTTCAAGTCATCGCTCATGTCGTAACTCCTGTGAAAGTTGCTGGCGAGAAGTATTTATAATCACCGCGTTCTTCAATGGTGAACCGGTATCCGTGTGAATGGAAGTAATGCGTTACTCCGGATGCGAATGCTGCGGCACATAAGGCACTCGCAGGAACATCCCAAGTGGAATACATAAAGGTGGAGTAGCCGCGGGAGGATGGGCGGAAACGTTGCAGGCCGATCATTGCCAGCAACTCTATGGCCGGAGAAGTATGAACTGTAATCTCATGTTTGTCGGACGACCAGCCAACATCAAGTGACTTGACGGCGGATGTGTGATCAAATCCAAAGCGACCCGCGAGCGAAACACGCGAATGAAACCAATCACCCGATGTTCTCATGACCTTCTGCATTGCTGGTAGAAGTCGATCGTAAACAATCTGATGAGGTGATTGGTTACCTGCCCAAGTCTTGAATATGCTCTTATTGCACGTCTCGCGTGATCCCATCTTGGGCGGAGCCAATTCATCACGCCACCAGTCAATGCGCAACACGCCTGTTGGAAAAGTTATCGGAAAGGGCAATAGTTTGAGTTTGCTTCCTTTTAGGAAGGATGTCTTGCTGGCCTTAGGAGACAATTCAGGGCAACTGAGCAGCGACGAAATCAGGCGATTGCATGAAGTGATCGGCTCATCCGAAAGCATGTAGAACCAGTCATCGTTGAACCACCCCTCCGCTCCCGGCCACAGCCGGTCGGCCAGCTCCAAGAGACCGCAGCAGGCGAAGAACTGGCCGGGATTGGTCACGTCCACATTTACGCGAATCGAAGGCTCACCATGGCTCATGACACGGCCTCCTCGAGAAGCTCTTTGACGGCTGACGGCTGGGCGCTGGCGGCGTAGTCGGCGGCGCGGAGCAGGGATTCGAGATAGGCCAGGCCCCAGCGGCCATACTTGCGCTGCAGGCGGGCAAAGCGGCGAGGAACTTCGCTCGCCACGGCCTGAGCTTGAGCCTCGGACTTTTCTGGGTCGAACGCCACGGGGAAATGCGGCCGGGCGTGGCCGTGATGCGCGGCGATTAGGTGGAGAATCAGGTCTTGAAGGTCAAGCTTCTCAGACAGATCCTTGAAGGATTGATCATTCATCACGTCCAGCAGCGAGCCGAACTCGTGACGGTAATCAGGACAGATGTCCTGGGAAACCCATCGCCTGCCCGTGACGGGATCCCGGCCGGATTTGGCGAAGGGCTCGTCAGGGTCGGGGTTGCCGATGCTGCGCTGCCAAAGCTTTCGCTTCTTGCCCAGGTCGTGGCCGCCCGCAGCCAGCGTCAGGGCCTGCTGAAAGTCTTCTGGCAGGCGAAGCGCCACGACGATGCGGGCGATGTTGTCGGTCACATCCCTGGTGTGATGGTCCCAGGCAATGGGCTCGACGGCGGTCCTGGAAAGATCGTCGTCCGCTATGCGAGGCCGGGCGTACCACAGCCACCGGCGAACGGGAACATTGCCATCATCCCGGTCGCCCAGGACGATGCGACGAACCAGACGCATGCCCGCGATCTTTTCCTCCAGCGATGGATCATTGTCTCCATTGTCCCAAACGCGGACGCGCCCGGGCAGCGAAACGTCCTGCCCCTGACGTCTGAGCGTGATCATCCACTGATCTGCCACGTCGTCTGCCACCAGCGATTTACCCTTGAGCAGTCCGCCCTCGATCCCGCCCACGGCGGGGGACAGCAGGACCGTGCGGCGTTCGATCAATCCCTTCTTCGGGTCGCCGGTAAGTTCTTCAAGCGTGTAGACCTTGACCGTGCCGTCGTCATCGAGCAGCCATGCCGGCTCATGGGGGTGGCGAAGGGCGATTGTCGTCAGTTCCTTAAACACGCGGTCGCTGTGGTCGCGCAGCAGTTCGTGAGCTTTCAGGGGGTAATCTTCGAGCAGATCCTCGGGCTTGTATTGCCCCAGCAGGTCGTCCGTGATGACGCCCACTTCCTCGCGCCAGGCAACCTGGGTTTGTGGAGGCTCCCAATCGCGAATGCCGTGCAGGTACGGCTCGACCGGCGGCCGGCCGGGCAGTTTCTCGCGGATGGTCGTCATCGTCCAGGCATCAAAGAGGATGTCGGTGACGGGCAAGATCGTGGGAGTTGGGCTGAAGGCATCGCGCTTCAGAGGATCGGGCAGTTGATCCAACGCTGCTGGACTGGCGTCGCCGTTGTGACGCTTGACCAAATCGTCGAGTAGCTCAAGCGTCTTTCGCCTCCGGGCTTCGAGGCCGTCAGGCTCCTTCGATTCGTCGAAAGACATTGGGTGTGCGATGTCAATCCGGGTGTCGTCGCGCTTGCCGAAGCGGTTGACCCGGCCGAAGCGTTGGGCCATGCTCTCGAAAGTGGACAGATCGCAGACGAGGTGATCGGCCGAGATGTTCACGCCCACTTCGCCGGCGCTGGTGCAGACGAGGTAGACGGTTCCCTCGGCTGGCTGGACATCTTTGGGACGATCGCACTCGGGCAGGAAGCGGATAAAGACAGGCCCCCGCACCAAGCCATCGCGCTCCAGACCGCGTAGCGTACCCGTCAGGGGCAGAACCTTCTGCTTTGCTTTGGCCAACTTCTCGACGATCTTGTTGACGTCCTCGACAAGCCGGGCGAACACGAGGATGGCCCGAGCCGAATCTTTGTGCTGGAGCGCCAGTCCCGCCAGCTTGTCGACAAGTTGCTTCTTTTCGTCCGTCAGGGGATGTAAATGAAGTGTTTTTTCAGCGTTGATCCGCTCTTTGACGGCGGGTTCGGCACGGTCCGCATCGGTGAGTCGAAAGGGCGCCTTCTGCTCTGAAACTGACGAATCGCTGCGGCAAGTAGCCGAGAGTTCCATGACGTGAAACTTCTGAAACTCACGGCAGCGGGCCTGCTCTCGTTGAATGCTCGTCAGGAGGCTCTGGAATGCCGGTTCGAGGTGGGCTTCGTCGTGTATGAGCAGGGCGTCCTGTCCGAGCAGGCCCGCGTGCAGCGGCTTGCGTTTGAACCCCACGCCGTAGCCACTAAAGAGCAACCGGCTGCCGATCATGTCCACGGTGCCGACGATGATCGCCGGCCGGGCCGGGTCGGCGCACCACTGACCATTGTCAGCGAACTGGCCGCGAAGGGTGCTGATGGCCAGGGGTGCGTCTGATGTTTCCAGCGGCAAGGCGCATTGCTTGGCTAGAGCTTCGAACAACGCCGGCGTCTTGACGAGGTTCCGACGCAAGTTCTCAGCTTCGCGGGTGGCCTGATCGACGACAGTGCGGCGATTGATGACGTAGATGAGCCGGCGTGGGAGTTTGCCCGGAGCTTGCGCCCGAGCGATGAGCCAGATGGCCATGATCGACGTCTTGCCCAAGCCCGTGGGCAATGAGACGCTCATGGGGACGTCCCCCTGGAGGAAGCGGTTGAACATCTTCCGTTGCCAGGGGAAGGGGGCGTGGCCGGTGAGGGCTTTAAACGTCGAGTCGAGCAAATTCGAGTCTTGCGGCATGGAGATGATTCCGTGGTCAGAGGGCGATGCTGATGAACCCGCCGAGGCGATCTTAAGCCGCCAGTGTATTAAAAAGCTCTTGCTTCTGGAAATGATCTTGGGAAAGCAGTGATACGCCTTGTGATTACCCCGCAGGCGAGAGCCAGGATGTGTGGGTGAGGGATTGGAATCGGGGGGCGTCGAGTTCGAGCCAGGCGGCTCTGACGGCGGCGAAGAGGTGGTCGTAGTCGGCATAGACGCGGTTGCTCAGGTAATGGCTCTTAAGGAATGCCCAGAGCCGCTCGACGGGGTTGTGTTCGGGACTGTAGGGCGGCAGGTGGAGCAGCGTGAGATTGTCGGGCACGGCCAGGGCCTTGGCCACGTGCCAGCCGGCGCGGTCGAGCACCAGCACCACGTGTCAATCCGGGCCGACCTGCCGGCTGATGGCCTGCAGGTGAGCGTTCATGTAGTCGGTGTTGACCGTGGGCGTGAGGATGGCGATCGAGCCGGCCTTGACCTTGGCGTCGAAGTCTTCCGCCCCGCAGTTCGAAGCCGGCGGGGATCGGCAGGTCCAGGATCACCATGGGGGTGACGGCGGCGGTGCGATGGGTCAGCCGGTGTCCCCGTAGTTAGCCTCGAAGTGACGATGGAGGCGTCGCCCATGTCATAGCCGAAGTTCTGCAGGAGCAGTGAGACCGGCCCGCTGTAGCCTTGGGCGGGGTCGATGGCGTACTGATACCAGTCGACGATGCACTCGGAGATCTCATCCACGTTGTCTCTCGGCCAGTAGTAGTTCCAGTCCTTGCCCGGCTGGCGCGGTTCGGCGTTGGCATCGTAGAGACGAACACGAATCATGAAGCGGAACGCGTCGTTCGTCCAGATGTCGTGCCCGCCCGGCGGAGGAGTCCACGTCCAGAACTCGATGTTGCTTGCCATCGCCGCTGTCGCGGCGAGCATCCCGGCCGCGGCCAATGCCGCTCGTAAGTGACTGTGCCTTCTCATATTTTGGCTCCATGTAAATGAGATTTAGATGAATGAACCCTTCCGAACGCCACAGATCGAGAGATCGCGCAGAGATGCCTTCGATCGCGAGCCCGAACTGACAAACACCGCGACGCGGCGAGGCGCTCGCTGCCGAACTATCTATTCAGTTCACGTCAACCCGCCGAAAGAATGCCCCAGGGGATCTAGAACCGCCGGAGCAGACAACAAACAGACGTTCAGATCTGAACACAGAGGCAAGGATATCCAATGGTATGACAGAGATCAAGTAGATTTTAGATGACTTTTGTTGCCATGGGGAAAGTTTTGTGGAAAAGTGTTCGTGAGAGCTACTGAATTCTAGATCCAGACTTGTCCACCGCTCCGGGGCAAAGCCGCCGAAATGAGACCGCGGTGGTTCTTGGCGATCTGTCGAATCTCGGGAAGATCCGGGATCTCGATGCGCTACGGTGCTGTCAAGAGGCGGCGTGAGAGATACCTCAGCGATCTGAATCAGAAGAGTCACGGAGAAAGGGCTATCTCATGGCATCTGGTCGAACCATAAAGCCCTTTGCTTCTGGGCCCACCGCCGCCATTCGGGGCGGGGGTCAGTTTCGATGACTTGGTCGAGGAGCTTGCGTGTGGCGTCGTCCTTCAGGCCGCGCTTGTAGCGGGTGCGTGCGAGGTTTGCCACGGTTTCGTGACGTTTGGGGGCAAGGTCCAGGGCCTTCTGGTACCAGGTGATGGCCTGGTCGAGCTGGCCGACGGCCTCGTAGACCATGCCCAGGTTGTGACGTGGCTCGGGGCTGTCGGGCATCAGGCGTGACGCGACATCGAACTCCGTGGCGGCCGCATAGAACTGGTCCCGACGGTAGTGCAGCACGCCCAAGGCGTTGTGGGCCGGGCCATAGGAATCGTCGGCCGCCAGGGCCCGGCGGAGCGTGGAATCGGCCTCGGTCAGGTCATGTTTTTGAAGATGTTCGTTGGCTTGTCGCGTGAGGGAGTTGGCCAGGGGTGTGTCGACAACCGGGGCGGTGGGTTGCGTCGCCGTCGGCGTGTGGCGTCCCTTCGCGGTCGACTGACAACCGGCGATCATCGCGGCGGACAGCGAGAAGACCGCCAGCCCGTGCAAGCATGAAAGCCTCTGTCGGCGGGAGAACATCCGGGTGTTCCGTGGCATCGTGATCCTTTAGGGCGTGGAAGTTGGCGTGCGGCTGATGGCGTTGGCCGGGGCGTAGATCCAGTAGGCCAGAGCGACCTCGGCGTTCCAGGTCTCGCCGGGCGCCTCGGTGTCGCTCCGCGGGGCGGACAGGCGAATCTCCTTGACGCTCAGGCTCGCCTCGCCGGCCGAGACGTTGTACAAGAAGCCAAGCAAGGAGGGAAGCGAGACCTGGCGGAGGCTCAGCCGCGTGGTCAGTTCCAGATAGGGCGTGTTGCCAACGCGCTGTGGGCTCTGGGGCTCGATGCGGTCGAAGGAGGAAGTGGCGAGGTTCGCGGCCGTGGCGGCGGACTCGATTTTCTTGGCCAGCTCGGGCTCGAGCAGTTCCTGTGAGGCCACGCGCTGCGGCCGCTCGCGCAGCTCACGGATGCGATGCTCGAACTGTTGGACTTGACTCAGATCGTCGCCGGCAGCCAGGGCCCACGCGCGGCTGCTGGCCATGAACCAGGCCGACACTGCAGCCAAGACGAAGGCCCCCAGCAGCGTGGCGGCAAGCAGACGTGTGAATCGCGGGGACTGGAGCATCAGCGTCCCTCCTGCTTGATCGGATTTGGCTTGGAAGCCTTGGCCGATAGGGGGGGTGTCATCGGCGGCAGTGAAGTCGCCGAGGGACTGTACTTGGCGTGCAGCGTCAGGGCGATGGCCTGGTCGCGCAAGCGTTCCGTGCGTGGAGGATCGACCTGAAGTCCGCCCTGAGCACGCAGCGCCCCCGCCAGGATGTCGGCGTCGGCGTGGGATCGCACCTGGCCGTCGAGCGCCACGGTCGTGGGGCTGAAGCGCAGCTCCAGCAGGCGGAAACGCAGGCCCGTGGGCAGTCGGCGGAAAGTCTCGTAGAGCGTGGCTAGGGCCGAGGCGGGGCGGGGCACGTCATCCCCCTGGCCCGCCAGGCCCTCGATGCGGCGCCGTTCGCTGTCGAGGAAGGCCCGCACGGCCAGCGGCAGCGGTCGGCCGGGGTAAAGATCGTGGAAGATCTGGGATTGAGCTTGTTCCGCATGCCCGGCGTTGGCGCGGTAGCTCAGGCCTCGCCAAGTCATGGCCAGCGTCAGCGTCAGCAGGCAAAAAAAAGCGGCAAGCATGGCCGCGTGCAGGGCCGGCCGGGTCATCCGCCAACGATCTGCAGCGCCCAGATCGCCTCGTCGAAGGTTGAACCAGGGCGAATCGCGATCGGCGAGGATGTCGGCAGCGGCGTGAGTGGCCATGTCCTGCGTCGTGGCGCCGTTGTCTATTCCTGCGAGCAGGCCGGGGTATCGTCTGCACAAAGAGGCACGGAAGACCGGGGGTAGCCCTATCGCTTCGATCTGAGGCATGCTCGCGGGCTGCCGCAGGCATTGAAGATTGACCCACTGGCTGACCAGATTCGCATCACATGGCAGGTGGTGCCAAGCCTCAATCCAGGGGCGTCCAGCATGACCATTGGGGTGAGGCATGGCGCCCAAGAGAATCAGGTCAACCTCGTCGCCGTCGCCCAGGAGCATCAATCGCGGTGTATCGGGTGACGAATCATGCGCCACCGAGGAGATGACCCCCTGCGCGACGAGCAGGGCCGTGGGCGTGATGGTGTGCACATGCACATCGTGCTTTTCGAGGGCGCTTAGCAGCGGGCCCAGCCGCGTCGAGGCCACGGTCACGCCTCGGGCGACGGGGCCGTGAACCTGAAAGTCGGCCGTGACGTCCTCCGCCGGCAGGGGGAGTTTTTCCTCGAGGCGGTAGAGCAGCGGTTGAGTGTGGCGGCTGCCGCGTGGCAGGCCCTCCGTCGAGACCTTGGCGCTGTAGCACCAGGAGGCTGGCAGGGCGAGCACTGCGTCGATGGGGGCAGCGGCCAGATCGGGCGCAGCCTCGGACAAGATGGCGCGAAGCGTCTGACTGATTCGTTCGGAGAGAAACTCGGGCGTGTCGGCCTGCTCGGCATTCGATGGGGGGGGCACGTTGGCATATCGAGGTGACTGATCGTTCAGCAGCACCGCCAGCCGCCATGCATCATCCGAGGCGAAAAGAATAGTCTTGGGTGTGGCCGGATTGAGCCAGGGATCAAGGCGATGATGCCGGAAGTGATCGACGAATTCCCGCCAATGCACCGCTTGCTGACGCGCGCGGTTCGTCAGAGAAGAGATGTCCGGCATCCACGGGGGCAGGGCGAACTTCATGGCCTGGGCGCTCCTTCGTTGTTCGGAGCGCCTTGAGGAGATGCCGGCTCGGCCTTGGGCATGACAAGCTCGCGGTCCTCGTCGTAATAACGGACAGTGACGCGGTCGGGCTCGATGCTCTGGATCGTGGCGTCCTCCACGGTCTGGCCGATGTCGAGGAATAAAGTCTTGCCTGCGCTGTCCTGAACGATGGCCACGGACTGGCCGGGCTCGATCACGGTGCCCAGGAGTTTGACGCGCAACGGGGGAATCGCCCGCGTGGGCGCAGCGGCTGTGGCGACGGCTGCATCGTAGAGCGGCC
>JADZET010000060.1 GCA_020850375.1 Phycisphaeraceae bacterium
AGACCGCTGCCGGGCGGTGTACTGATTGCCTCTCAAACACCTAACACGGCAACAATCTATCCGGGAGAGAGTCACGGGACAAGAAGAGTTTTTAATCGTGTTAAGTCCACATAGAATCAACATTAACGGCATTGTCAGTGGATAAGCTGTCGCCACTTCGCACGCTGTAGACGCCAGTTCGGCTCCATGGCCAACGCCCTCACCTGGCGCTCGCAGATAGGGTCTTTTCCCTCCACCACCCAGGGCAGCGCCAGGAGCTCCTCCTGGATGTCCGGCGCCAGGTGCAGCAGCCGCATGATCTGTGTCACCCGCGCCCGCGTGACGTGACCCATCTCCGCCAGCTGCGCCTGATCCCTTGCCGCTCCACTATCCAACAGGCATTCCAGCCGGATCGCCAAGGCCATCAGCCGGGCGACACGGGGTACACGGCCCGCCTTGGGATCCACTGCCTCCGTCGCCGCCGACGACGGGATCCGCCGCAGGTTGTGCTCACGGACGAACGCGGGTTTGTGCCGATGCATCACCGCAAGAGACGTCACGCTGTCACCTCCATCTGTCGAACCGCGTCAAAGCCCCCGGGGTGGTACGTGATGGAGATCTCCTCATGCTCGCCGTCGTACTCCACGCACTGGACCAGCAGGTGAATCAGACGCGCACGCTCATCCGGCCGCATCCGGTCCCACATCGGATCAAACGCCTCGAACGCGCCCGTCAGTTCATCCTCGTCGACCTTCCGCTGCTCGAGCGCCGCGATCTGCTGGTTCGACTCGAGCAGGAGGGCCTCCGCCTTCTGCAGATCCTCCTGCAGCCGGGCCAATTCCGCGCTGACTCCCGGCGCCTGGGGCGTCCGGGCGAGCTCGCAGAGTTCCTCGTTGATCCGCCGCACCCGGCTTTCATAGCGCGCCCGGGTCTGCCGAACACCTTCGATCTGGTGCTCGATCTGCCGGACCGCCTGCTGGACCACGTCTTTGAGCAGATCCGGATCGCTGCACACCCCCCTGATCTGTTCGATCACGAACCGCTCGAGGTCCCCCGCCGGCAGCGAGGGATATGGACAAGCTGACCAGCCCCGCTTCTGGGCGTTCACGCAGACGTAATACCGGTAGCGGCGCCCCTTTTTGAGCGTGTAGTGGTGCATCATCCCGCAGCCGCAGTGCCTGCACCGCACCAATCCCTTGAGCATCGCCCCGTACTTGTTCCGCTGATGCTTGCCCCCGCTGCCGCGGTTGTGGGCCAATAGGCCCTGGACCCGCCCGAACAGGTCCTCGTCCACGATGGCGGTGTGTTCGCCCGCGTAGGCCTGGCCGGCATAGGTGATCTTGCCCAGGTAGATCACGTTGGTCAGGAGCTTAAACAGCGTTGCCTTGTCGAACTCCTTCCCCCCGCTGACCTTCCCGCCTGCGGTGGTAAAGCTCTTGTTCCGCCAGCTCCGCCCGTTAAGCCACTTGACCGTGGCCAGGATCGACCCCGCCTTTAGGTATTTGGCGAAGATCTCGCGCACGCGCTGGGCCTCGGGCTCGTTGACCACCAACCGGGTGCCCCGGACGTCCCGCACCACGTCGTAGCCCAGCACAGGGTGCCCACCCGTCCACTTGCCCTTGCGTCGGGCCGCGGCGATCTTGTCCCGCGTCCGCTCCGAGATGATCTCCCGCTCGAACTGGGCGAATGACAGCAGAATATTCAGCGTCAGCCGGCCCATCGACGTGGTGGTGTTGAACTGCTGCGTCACCGACACCAGCGAGACGTTCTGCCGGTCCAGCACCTCCATGATCTTGGCGAAGTCCATCAGCGATCGGCTAAGCCGGTCGATCTTATAGACCACGATGCAGCCGACCCGCCCCGCCTCCACGTCGGCCATCAGCCTCCGAAATGCCGGCCGATCCACCGTCCCCCCGGAAAAGCCCCCGTCGTCGTACCGGTCAGCCAGGCATGTCCAACCCGCGTGCTTCTGGCTGGCGATGTACGCCTCGGCCGCCTCCCGCTGGGCGTCGAGCGAGTTGAAGTCCAGCTCAAGGTTCTCTTCCGTGCTCTTGCGCGTATAGATCGCGCACCGCACGACTGGAGGTTGTGAGGAAGCTGGCTCACTCTCCCGTTTACCCATGCCGAGCCTCCTCACTGGCGGGCTGCTTGGCGTAGTTCAGGCTCTCCTGAAAGAACCGATACCCGTTCCAGTGCGACCCCGTGATGGCATAGGCTACAGCACTGAGCGACCGAAACCGCTGGTTGTTGTACTCAAACCCGTCGTCGAGCACCTTGACGACATGCAACTGCCCTTTGAACCGCCGCACCAACTCCGCCCCCGCCAGCGGCAGCCGCCTCTCCTGCCGAATCGCCACCCGACTGACCCGCCGCGGCGCCTGCTCATCCGCCAGGGGCACGCGTGGCGGGATCACCCGCAGGTCCGCGTCGTCGGCCATCTCCAGCGCCCGCCGCCTCACCCGTTCAACGCGTTCGCCCAGATCCCCCTCGGCCAGCATCTGCACCCGCCACGCACATCGCCGAAAGAGCCACTGCCGATTGCCCGACCGCGACTCCTGCCCAAACAGCTCCCGGTACCGCCCCCGCAACTGCGTCGGCGTCATCCCCCGCAGCGCCGCGATCTCCTGCTCAACATCCCGCATCATCACAACCTCCCCGCCCCCGGGCGGTTAACAACCGCTTGCCCGGCGGGCGACCCACACTGAGCGGTATCCCGCCCAG
>JADZET010000061.1 GCA_020850375.1 Phycisphaeraceae bacterium
CAGCAGCCCCGCCCCCGCCGCCGCCATCACCGCGCTAAGCAACTGTCCCCGCGTCACCCCCCAGTGCGCCGCCTCCAGGTGCGCGATCTGCGCGTCCGGCTCCCGGAAGAATTCGCCCACGATCCTCACCACCGCGTACGTCACCATGCCTGACCCTGCCAGCACCCCCGGCCGCCGCGGCCGCACCCACACCAGCGCCAGCACCACGAACACCACCACCCCCTCCAGCACCGCCTCATACAACTGCGAAGGATGCCTCGCCGGCAGCGCCTCCCGCAGCACCGCGATCACGTCCGCATTGCACTCATGAACCTGACGCAGCGCAAACCCCTCCGGGTCGCGCAGAAACATCCCGTCCAGACCCGCCGGCATCCTCTCGGCCAGGTTGATCAGCCGCTGATTCCCCCACGTCGCCAACTCCTGCGGGAACTGCACCGCCCACCAAACGCCTCCCCCAGCCATCCGCCCCCACAAGTCCCCGTTGACGAAGTTCGCCAGCCGCCCGAAGAACAGCCCCACCGGCGTCGCCCACGCCGTCATGTCCAACAGGTGCGGGAAGCTCACCCTCTGCCGCCGTGCGAACCACGCACAGGCCGTGACGATCCCGATCAGCCCCCCGTGGCTGGCCATCCCGCCCCGCCACACCTGAAACACCCCCACGATCGGCGGGTCCCACAGCAGCGACGGCTCGTAGAAGATCACATACCCCAACCGCCCGCCGATCACCGCCCCGAGTGCCAGCGCCAGCGCGAAATCCCAGAGCTGCGCCAGGTTCAAGGAGCCGTGCCCGACCCGCACGATCCGCCGCATGAGCAGGTACCCGACCACGAACCCCGCCAGGTACGCCAGCCCGTACCACCGGATCCCCTGCGCGAACGCGGGCCCGTCGGGCCAGATCCGGATCGCGAACCGGTCGATGTTGTGAAGATAGACCGCCAGCGTCAGCATCCGTGCATCCTAACTCACCCGCCGCCTCACCGCCGACGCGGCTTCTTGCCGCTTTTCTGCTGCTTAATCTTGGCCGTCTTGGCATGAGCCGTCCGCGCCCCCTGGGGCTGACGCCGCTTGGTCGGCTTGGCCTTCTTCGGCTTTTCTGCCACGCCCGCCGCGCCGCTCCCGCCCGGGTGGGCCGAGATCGGCTGCACGATCGCCAGGTCCAGTTGCCGCTGCTGCGGCAGCACCCGCGCCACCCGCACCACGAACCGGTCGCCGATCGAGATCGTCTTGCCCGACCCCGTGGCCACCAGCGCCCCGGTCTTGCGGTTGAGCGCCCAGCGCTGCCCGCCGTAGGACCGCGCCAAGTCGTCGAGCCGGATGTAGCCGTCGACGAGGTACTTGTCGATCTGCACAAACACCCCGCCGCCCGTCACGCCCGTCACCGTCCCGTCGAAGTCGTCCCCCAGGTGGCTCAGCAGCAGCTCGAGCACCAGGTAGGACCGCAGGTCCTTCTCCGCCGCGTCGGCGTTCCGCTCCGTGGCCGAGCAGTGCCGGCCAGCCTCGACGAGCACCTCCAGCTCCGGGCAGCGCGGGTCATCCCGCAGCTTCCGCGCCAGTTGCTTGGTCTTCTCCCCGCCCGGCAGCCACTTCTGACGGTGCTCGGGGAACAATTCACAGTAGGCCGCCACCTGCCGGTGGGCGATCAGGTCCGGGTACCGCCGGATCGGGCTGGTGAAGTGCGCGTAGTGCTCGCTGGCCAACGCGAAATGCCCGATGAGCAGCGGCGAATACTCCGCCCTGGCCAAGGTCTGCAACACCGCCAGGTGCACCGCCTGCTGCGACGGCTTGCCCCGCACCGCGTCGAGCAGGTGCTGGAGCTCCTGCCGCGTGGGCTTGAGCGGGATGTTGAATCCCGCCACCCGCGCGAACTGCCGCAACTCCCCCATGTGGTCCGACGGCGGGTCCGGATGGATCCGCCGCACCAGCGGCACGTCCAGCCCCTCGAACAGCTCCGCCAGCGCCTCGTTCGCCTCGACCATGAACATCTCGATCAGCGTGTGCGTGAACGATGTGTCCTCCGGGGCCGCGTCGATCACTCGCCCCGACTCATCGAACACCAATTCCACCTCCGGCAGCCCCAGCACGATCATCCCCGCCTCGAGCCGGCGCTGGCGGATCTTCCTCGCCAGCTCATCCATCATCCGCAGCGCCGGGATCAGCGGCGACGGGTACCTCGGCTCCGTCTTGGCGTGCTTGGTCGCCTCGCGGATGTCCCCCTCGATCAACGCCTGCGCCTCGAGGTACGTCAGCCGCTTGGCCGACTTGATCGCCGTCCGCGCGAACCGCCGCGCGATCACTCGCCCCCGGTCGTCATAGCGAATAAAGCACGAGATGCAGTAACGGATCACCCCTTCCTGCAGCGAGCACACCCCGTTCGACAGCACCTCCGGCAGCATCGGGATGACCTTCCGGGGCAGGTACGCGCTGTTGCCCCGGGTGAACGCCTCCTTGTCCATCGCCGACCCCGGCCGGACAAAGTGCGCCACGTCCGCGATGTGCACGCCCAACTCATACCCCCCGCCCTCGATCTCCTGTCCCTCCGGGTCGTCCCCCCGCATCGGCCGCTGGTTCTCATCCAGCCGCCGGATCGAGATCGCATCGTCAAAATCCTTCGCGTCCGGCGGGTCGATCGTCAGGATGAACGTCGACGTCAGGTCCAGCCGGTCGCTCGGCGCCGCGTGGGAATCAATCAGACGGGAAGCCTCCCGCGCCTCCTGCATCACCTTGGCTGGGAATTCCTCCGACAGCCCGTAGGCGCGGATCACCCCCGCCGTCTCCACGTCCGGCTCACCGCCCACCCCGAGCACCTCCGTGATCACCCCCTCGGCCAGCTTGTCCTCCTCCGGGTAGTCGATCAGCTCGACGACCACCTTGTCCCCCGCCTTGGCGTTCTTGGCGTGCGGGTCGCGGATGACCACCGGGTCGGGGAAGAACTTCCCGTCGACCATCACCACCCACTGACCCTTGCGCTGCTCGAGGTTGCCCACGTACCGCCGGTCCGCACGCTGGAGGATCTCGATGATCTGCCCGATGTAGGGCGACCTCGCCGCCGCCGCCCGGCCCGGCTGATGGATCACCTTCGCCCGCACCCGATCGCCCGTCAGCGCCCCGCCCGTCATGCCCTCGGGCACGAACAGGTCCCCGTGCGCCGTCGGCGTGTCCGGCGTGAGGAACCCGAACTTCCGGGGGTTGAGCCGGAACGTCCCGGTCATCTCCGGCCCGGGCGGCGGCACCGCGATGGTGTCCTGCCCGCTGAGCATGATCTGCCCGCGCTCGGCTAATTGCCGCACCGACTGCTCGAACTGCCCGTGCTGCTCGGTCGGAACCTGCAGCGCCGTGGCCAGGTCCCGCATCTTCCGCGGGCTCAGGCCCCCCAGCGTTAACTGATCTAAAATCCGCTTTGAGAAACGATCCATCTGACTTGCCTTTTTTCTAAAATGTGCCGCTCGCGCCGCCGATTGTCTCCGCGGTTGCTTCCGGGGGCTTCCGGGGGCGAGGCTGAACGTGATGTGAAAGCATATGCTATACCGAACCCGCCGAACGATAACGAACCCTCAAGGACCGAACATGGCCAGCACGCAAGAGATCATCACCGCCGCGGCCGACCTGGGCAAGCTCATCGCCACCCACGACGCCGCCAAACGCTTCGAGGACGTCCTCAAGAAGCTCAGCCAGGACGTCGATGCCCAGCGTCTGCTCAACGACCTCAACCGTCACGCGACCAAGATCAGCCAGAAGGAGATGCAGGGCCAGCCCATCGAGGTTCACGAGAAGCACGAGCTCGAGAAGCTCCGCCAGTCCGTCGCCCGCAGCGCCGTGCTCCGCGACTTCCAGGTGGCCCAGATGGACTACGTGGACCTGATGCGTCAGGTCGACGAGGCCATGGCCGGACGTGCCGGCGGCCCGGACGCTGTCGGCGCCGCGTCGCCGCTGGACGACCTCGATGAAGGACTCCCCCTGCAGACCCCCTAAGATCGCACCCCCCAGACCCACCGGCTTCCCAGGCCCGGGCATCGCAATGCCCGGGCTTTGTTCTTCACGCCCCGTGTCGCACCTTAACCTCTCACTCGGCCGTCTCGGGCTGCGTCGCCGCCATCGGCATGACCAGGTCCTGGGCCGGGAACGCCAGCGGACTGGCCGCCATGACTTCCTGCCACTGCTGAGCCTGGAGCACCGCCTCCTCCCACAGCCCGCCCTTGATCAACGGCTCGAGCGGCTTGATCTGCACCGGCGTGGCCGTCAGGCGTTCGACCGTCCAGCGGAGGAAAACGTCGGCCTCCACGAGGAGTCGTTGATAGTCCCCGGTCACCGCCGTCTCGCCGTCAGGCTCGGCCAACACCTGCGCCGCCAGGGCGAAGTAACGGTAGGACGTCAGCGCCACCGCCCGCAGCGTCGCCCGATCCACCGACCCGCCGGGCACATTCACTTCCTGCACGATCCGCCGGTACAACCCCCCCAGCGCCGCCCGCTCCGGGTCCGGCGTCAGCCGCACGTTGGCCGCATGGGCCGCGACCCGCTGATTCAGCGCCTCGACGAGTAACTGCCGCGCCTCCGGCTGCGCGAGCTGCCCGAGCGTCTCGAGCATCGGCCGCCAGACGTAGGGCGAGTCCTCCTTTTGCACCCGCTGCCCGATCGCGGTCAGGAGCTCCTGCTCGAAGACCGAGCGGTCCGTCCTGGTGTCGAACCGCACCCCCGTCAGCAGTCGGTGCCCCGCCACCGCCGCCCGGTAGCGCACGGCCGAGCTCGTATCGCTTAGCCCTTTCTTCACCAGCTCAATGGCGTTCTGATCGTCCAGCGACCCCGCCAGGATCATCGCGTTGAGCCGCACCAGCAGCCGGTCGTTGTCGAGCGCCGTCACCAAATCCGCCCGCAGGTAGGACGAGTAAACCTGGCGAAAGATCTGCGACGCCTCCTTCTCCAACGGCCCCATCAGCCCCCGCCGAGCGTCGAGCACCTGCGCGTCGTCCCCGCCGGTCAGTTGATCCACCCTCTCCTGAATGAACTGCTTGACCGTCTCTTCCTGCTCAGCCTTGAGCGTCGTCGTGGTCGTGAGCAGTTCCTTGGACAGCAGCGTCTGACCGACCGCCAGGTTCGCCGTCGCAAGGGCCAGGATCAAGCCGACGACAACTCCGCCTGCTCTCATGGGAGAGGTCTCCAGGGTCTTACGAGCATCAGCACAAGCACTTCGATTCATCGGGCCGTGGGGGGACTCAATTTAGACCCGCGAAACTAACAGCCAACCCGCCAAGTGTCAAACCTTCCATTATCCAAACCTCGCTGGGAATTGAGCTTGTATTGTTCTAATCCCGGCCCGTCCTGGAGCTTGCCCGCCGGGTGAGCTATCCTGCACGCTCACCCTTTTTGACGGGACCACCCCATGCCCCTAATCGTCAGCTTCGACCCCATCCGCCGCGCCAAACCCGACGCCCTGGCCCTGCCCCTCTTCGACGACCAGCCTTGGCCAACCTTCTCCGCCCTGAGCGCCAAGGACCGAGCCTGGCTCGCCGACTGGCGCAAGACCAAGACCTTCCGCCCCGACCGCGGCCAAGCCCTGCTTGTCCACCCCACCCCCAAGCTCCCCCTGCTCCTGCTGGGGTTAGGCGCACCCAAGCTCCTCGACGCCCAGGCCGCACGCCTGGCCGGGGCCAACCTCACCCGCCTGGCCCAACGGGCAGGCCTCAGCCGCGTCGAGCTTGTCCTGCCCCCCCAGCTCAACACCCCCACCCTCGCTCACGCCTTCGGCCAGGGCGCCGTCCTGGCCGGCCTCCGCTTCGACGAATTCAAATCCCCCTCCGAGCCTCCCGCCTCGTCCCGCCTGCGGATCGAAGTCCATCAATCCAAGTGGCTCGCCGCCGCTAAACAAGGCGCCCTCGTCAGCACCTCCGCCAACGTCGCCCGCCGGCTCGCCGCCACCCCGCCCAACGTCGCCCACCCCCAGGCCATCGCCGACGCCTGCCGCAAACGGGCCCGTGAGGTAGGCCTGCGAATCAAAGTCATCACCGCCCCCCAACTCCGCCGCCTGGGCATGAACGGCCTGTGGTCCGTCGGCCGGGCCGGCTCAAGCGAGCCCTGTTTGATCGTCCTGGAGCATCGAGGCAGACCCAGCAAGTCTCAGACCGACCCTGTCGTCCTCGTCGGCAAGGCCGTCACCTACGACACCGGCGGGTACTCCCTCAAAACCGCCGAGGGCCAGCGCGGCATGAAATACGACAAGTGCGGCGGCATGGCCGTCCTCGGCGCCCTGCACGCCGCCGCCACGCTCAAGACCCCCACCCCCGTCGTCGGCCTGATCGCCGTCGCCGAGAACATGGTCGACCGCCGGGCCTACCGCG
>JADZET010000062.1 GCA_020850375.1 Phycisphaeraceae bacterium
ACGCCTGAGCCAGATCAGCCGCGAGCGCATCGGCCAGGAGATCCAGTGGACGCTCACCGGTCCCCGGCCGGCGCTGGCCGTCTGGTGGATCGAGCGGCTGGGTCTGGCCGGACCTTGTCTTATGGAGAACGATGACGGGCAGAATCGTCTCGATCGACGGCGCCTGGCCGGCAGGCTGATGCTTCACGTCAACCACGTGAACAACGGTCATGACCTCGACCCGGCGCTGTTGGCCGCATGGATGCTCGAGCGTGACCTGCTGACTTCTCTACGGACGCAATCGCGCGAACACTGCTCAGACATTGTCCGCTGGTTCGTCGATCAGAAGGCTAAAGGGCACGTCGACCGCTGTCGGGGAGCACTGTGCCTGACCAATGTTCACACCGATTCGCTGCTGCGGACGCTCGAACTGCTGCCGATCCTCCTCGCCTGGCCGACGCTGACCCTTGCCCGGAAGAAGCGTCTGCTGGCCGAGCCGGATTGGGCGAATGGTCTGACCCTGTTCCGCGCGCTGGCACGGTTCGGCCGAGCCAGGTCGAGGCGGCCGGCGGAGCGAGGCTTCTGGACGTGGTGGGGGGGGTGGGATGAAGTGGGCAGTCAGGTTGAGCGGGAAATGCCCGACCTTCGGGCCCAGGGGGTGGCGCCGCCGCCGCTGGTGACGGGCGATGACCTGCTGGCCGAGGGCTGGCAGGCCGGCCCGGCCATGGGGCAAATCCTCAAGCAGCTCTACGACGCCCAGCTCGAGGGACTGGTCACCAGCCGGGAACAGGCTCTGGCCTGGGCCAACCAGCACAAACCATAAAATCCACCAAAGATTGACCTTAAGAGAGCGCCCGCCCGAACGCGGCCCATGAGACTGAACCTTTGTCCCCGCCAGCCGATACAATATTGGCCGGTCAATCCCCCTGGGCATCCCGACCGATACGCCGTCATGGGTTGGACCGGCCCTTTGCGGCTCCTGAGTTCCCCGGAGTCACAGGCAAGAGGCTGTGGATGTAAACAACTCCTCCATGGGCGAAAACGCAGCGGCGTTTCGGCGTGTGAAGGGAGACCGGATTTTAGGGGCTGGAAGACTCCCGGGAAGAAATGACCGGGGACAAGCGGAAGCACATGGAACAGTTTCTGACGCATTTTTCCTACGCGGGCATTCTCCTGGTGCTCTTGATCAGCGGGCTGGGCGTGCCGCTGCCTGAGGACCTGCCGCTGCTGATCGCCGGGGCGTTGTGCGCTCAGGGCGTGGCGTCGTTGGAGCTGATGCTCCCGCTGGTGTTTGCCGCGGTGGTCGGCGCGGACCTGATGATCTACGCCCTGGGCCGACGGTTCGGCCGGCACGTGCCGAAGCTGCCGATGTTCAGGCGTTTCCTCGATGAGGCGCACCTTCAGAAGGCCGACCGTGCCTTCGAGAAGCACGGCGGCAAGACGCTGCTGGTGGCCCGTTTTCTTCCGGGGGTTCGCACGGCCGTGTTCTTCTCGGCCGGGGCCTGCCGGATTCCCTGGTGGAAAATGCTGGTGTTCGACGGCGGGGCGGCGATGGTCAGCGTGCCGCTGCTGGTGATGCTCGGCTACTTCTTCGCCAACAACATCGACGTGGTGCGCGATTGGGCCCACGACTCGCAGATGGTGCTGGTGGTCGGCGTGGCGCTGATCGTCGGCGCGTACGGGCTGTATCACTGGCGCAAGCACGTGCGATCCAAGGCCCAGGCGCCTTCGCCCGTGGCCGTGCTGGGCGCTGACGCGATAGAGGGCGAGAAGGCGGCCGAGACCGCCGAGACGCTCAAGCGTAAAGCCGGGTGAGTGGGAGCCTAGCGGCGCGACCGAGGTCTGTTCTGTTTCATGGCCGGTTCGGCCGGTCGATCGAGCAATCCCATCATGACGGGCCAGGCGTCATCGGCGTAGAACCGGTGCCCGCCGTCACCGATGACCAGCCGGCAGTTCTTCGCGGCCCCGGCGGCACGGTAGATCGCCTTGACCTTCTTGAAGGCTCCCTCGACGCCGCGCAGCGGAAAGATCGGGTCATGCCGGCCCGCCACGACGACCAGCGGACGCGGCGCGAACAGGCCCAGCACGTCGCCCATCTCCGCCTCGAGGTAGAGCCCCGGGACGTAGTTGTCCGCGCAGTGGTAGATCGACAGGATCGAGTTGACGAAGGTGCAGAACCCGCACGAGGGCATGGCCACGCGCACGCGGTCGAGCAGGGCGGCGGCGTAGACGCTGACCATTCCGCCGCCCGAGTTGCCCATCACGCCGAGCCGGCTCATGTCCATGTCCGAACGGGTGGCGAGGTAGTCGATGGCCCGATCAACGTCGTAGGTGCGCTCGGCCAGCAGCGTGCGGCCGAGCATCAGGGCCCGCATGGCGGCGTCGTGACATGCGTTGTGTGGATAGCGTTGCCTCTGCAGCAGCTCAGCCCTCTCGCCGAAGGCGCGCTGCTCGATGCACAGGGCGGCGACGCCGCGTCGCATGGCGCCGAGGCCGAAGTCGCGGTCGCCGGGCACGTGGATCGGCTGGGTGTTGGTCCGCAGGTCCAGGGCGATGGAGTTGTGCGAGCCGGTGGAATGGCCCTGCATGCAGATGAAGGGGGTGTAGGGCGGCTCGGCGTTGCGGGGCAGGCAGAGGTAGGCCGGCATGTCCGACCCTTCCTCACAGGTCATGACCAATTTCTGGATCGTGCCCAGCGGGTGCTCGCGCTCCCACAGACGACGGACGCGCAGCGGCGGGCGCTCGACCGGCATGCGGTCATAGCCGGTCAGCTCCGCGACCCTGCGGCGAAGTTTCCGCCGCCAGGCGGGGACCTCGCCGCCGTCGTAGGACAGCCGGGGTTTGTGCCGGCGGATCAGCTTGTGGTGGATCAAGGAGGGCGAGAACTCGGACGGCCACGGCGCGGGCTCGTAGCGCCTGATGATCTTCTGCGGCCGCCCCATCTCTTTGAGGATGGCCTGCCACGCCTGGTCCTGCTCCGGGTCGGCCGCGTCGGGCACGAAGCCGAAGGACAGGAGCAGGGCGATGGCCGCTCGCCGGTCGGGGGACACCTCGGCCACGGCGTGCGGGTAACCCAGCTCCTTGAGGAGCTGGCAACCGGCCGAGAGCAGGGGGGCGCCCAGCTTGCGGCCCTGATGGGTGCGCGCAACAGCCAACCAGTGGATCGAGCCGTGCGGTTTGCCGTGATGGTCCTCGTCGAACCAGCAGCCGACGCAGGCGACCTCGACACCCCGCTCGTCGCGGAGAAACAGCACCCGACGCGCCGTCGCCGCCTGATCCGCCCCGGAAGGATACGTGCATGCCCGCGCCCCGGGTGAACCGTCCGGCTCGGCGGCGGCGCAGAGCCGTTCCCAGATCGCCTCGTCGCCCGGCAGGAACGCCCGCAGGGTGTAGGACGACGGCAGGTCCACCGTCCGCATCGAGAACACGTCCTCGCGTGACATCCGCAGCGGAGCAGATGAAACACTCGCTCCCATGACGCACCGGCCTTTCTACTACCCCCCCCTGGGCTGAGCGTCGGATTGTCCATCACGATCAAGACGTGCACAACCTCGGCAAATCAAGAGTAGTGATGACTCCGGCCCCTCCGGGGCTTGCGTCCGGGCGGGTGCGCGCTAAGCTCATCGGCATGTCCAGGCACACCCGGCAAGCGCTCAACGACGCCTACGAACGCGTGACCGAACGCATCGGCAGGGCCGCGGAGCGCGCCGGCCGACAGCCCTGGGACGTCACGCTCGTGGCTGTGACGAAATCCGCCACGCCCGAGCAGGTGCGCTGGCTGGCCGAGCTCGGGCAGCGCGACCTGGCGGAGAACCGCGCGCAGGCCCTGCTCGAGCGCGCCCGATCGATGGCGGAGCAGGGCTACCCGCTCGATGACGCGCCCCTGGCGGGTGGGGCCGGGCAGGCGGGGATGTTCGTGGTCGGCGGGGGGCTGGCCTGCGGGGTTCGCTGGCACATGATCGGCCGGCTCCAGCGCAACAAGGTGCGCTCGATGCTCGGCACGCCGCAGCTGATCCACAGCGTCGACAGCCTGCGCCTGGCCGAGTGCCTCAGCGACGAGGCGCAGAAGCTCTGGGGCGAGGGCAGCGAGCAGGGCCCGTCCGAGCATCGTCATCGGCAGGACGTGCTGATGCAGGTCAACGTCAGCGGCGAGGCGAGCAAGGCCGGCGTGCCCGCGCCCGAGGCGACGGCGCTGGCCGAGCGGATCGCCGAGATGCCGGCCCTGCGTCTGCGCGGGCTGATGACCCTGGCGCCCTACAGCGATGATCCGGAGGACGCCCGGCCCGTCTTCGCCCGGGCGGCGGAGTTGTTCGAGGCGATCCGCGCCCGCCTGGCCGGCATGGGCGACGGGGAGCCGGCCGCGCCGGCGGCGGCTGATCGGTTGCTGAACTTCCCCGGGCCCGACGGCGGCACGTTCCGTCTGCCGGCCGAGGCGACCGCGCCGCGGAGGCTCGGATTCGACCTGCTGTCGATGGGCATGAGCGGCGATTTCGAGGTCGCCATCGAGGAGGGCGCCAACGTCGTCCGCATCGGCACGGCGCTGTTCACGGATCTGGACTGAGCGACCCACCTGTGGGCTCGGACCAACGCCATCCTGCCTGGCGGTGGAGGATGTGCACTGCACGGTGGTAGGGGGGTCATGAATTGCCGGCCAGGGCCTGATCGACCTGCACCTTCAGGGCGTTGACCAAAGCCGCGGGCGCGCCGTTCTGGGCGGCCTCGTCGAGCCATTGCCGGAACTCGGGCCGCGCCCGGCCAGCCTGCAGCCCGGCCTGCACGAACAGCATGCGCGCGATCACCGGCTCGTCCATCGTCCCGACGATATCGGCCAGCGCGTTGGCCTGGTCCGGCCGATCCGCCGCCAGCAGGCCGGCGTAGAGCAACGACAGTCTCTGGTAGAACGCCTGGAGGAGGCGCAGACGAAGCTCCTGCACCTGATCGGGCGCCGCCGACCTGAGCTGCTCGTCGAGCTTCTTCTTGGCCTCGGCCGCACGCCCGGTGACCACGGCGATCGGGTCGGCGTGCAGTTGGCCCAGCTCCACCCAGCGATCCCCGGACGCCATCGCCAACTCGACCCAGGACAGCATCACCTTGAGCTGCCCGGGCGAGGCGTCAGCCGTGTGCTTCTGGTGCCAGGCGAGGATCGGGTCCATCTGCCCGAGCACCGCCGACAGCAAGGCCCAGTGATCGAGCAGGGCGGGGTCGGCCTTGGGGTCGTCGGCCCGGACGGTCTGTTCGTCGCGGACCTTGGCGAGCGCTTCGTGCGCCTCGGGGCGTGCCCGCAGCACCATCTGCGTGAGCATCGGCAGGGGGGTCAGGCGGAGGTCGGTCGCGAGGTCGATGTTGCCCCAGAGCCAGACGAGCTCCGTCACGCCCTGCTCGAACTGCCTCTGATCGAGCAGAGCCTGGGCGTAGTCGATGCGGGCCGACACGTTGACCGGGCCCGGCCCGTCGATGCCGGCCTGCTCGCGCAGGCGCGTCAGCATCGTGTGGCCCTGGCCGATGCCGTTAAGCCATTCGAGCAGTTGCTGGGGCGTCAGGTACCCCGACGCCCGGTCAAGCTCCTGCCCGTCCTTGAGGACCACCAGCGTGGGATAGGAAGCCACGCGCAGCTCGTCGGCCGGCTCGGGCGTCAGGTCGGCCATGATCTGGATCGCCAGCCCGTGTTCCTTGACCCAGTCAACGACGTCCGGGGCTGACCACGTGGTCTGGTCCATGAGCTTGCACGGCGCGCACCAGGTGGCGCCGACGTCGACGAGCAGGAGCTGATCGGGCTTGGCCGCGGCCCGGGCCGCCGCCAGGTCCATGTCGGCGAAGACCTCCGGCCTGGCCTGGGCGACGGACGCCGCGAGCAGGGGCAGGAGCATCAGCACGGCCAGCACCACCGCACGGAGGGAACGACGTTTCATGATCAACCTCATCATGCCGGCCCAGGAAAACGGGCGACCCCCGGCCCACGCACCGATGTCACCGCCCGGCCGGACTAGCATAGATAGGCTACGCCCGGGTTTCCCCCGTCGTCAATCGTTTTCTTTTGGGCAGGATCGCCGTCGTGTCGGCTATTGGACGTTCGAGGCGGTCAGGGCCTTGTCGAGCCGGCCGCTGAGCCACCGCACCATGTTGTCGTCCGCCCCCTGCGTCGCGGCCCACTGGAGCCAGGCGCGGTGCTCGGCCAGCGGGAACCCCGCGTCCAGGGCCGTGCGGACCAGCCACAGCGCGGCCATGTCCCCGTGGTCCATCTTCATCACCCGCTGGGCCAGGTCGCGGGCCGGGTCCTTCCTGCCCGCCGCGAGCAGGCCGACGTAGAGCTTGGCCGTGGACTGGAAGAAATCATCGTAGACCTGCTCGATCCGGGCCTGGGCCGCGGTCAGGGACGCGCCCTTGGACACGCGCGAGAGGGTGCGCTGCAGGTCGGCGAAGCGATCGGCGACGACGGACAGCGGGTCGGCGTGCAGGTTGCCCAGGTCCGCCCAGCGGCCGGCGATGGCCAGGGCCTGCTCGACCCACGGCAGCATGGCCTGGATCTGCGTCTTGGCCTTGGGGTCCTGACGGGCCTTCTCGAACCAGTCGAGCACCGGCTGGGGCTGGCGGATCAGGTTCGACAAGAGGGCCCAGCGTTCCAGGGCGGCCACGTCGGTCGTGGGACCGGTCAGCGCCGGGGTTTGCTCATCGCGGTACTTCGCCAGCACCTCGACGGCCTGCGTGTCGGCCCGGGCCGCGTCGGCGATCAGCGTCGCCAGCATGCTGTCAGCCAGCGATGATGCTTCGTTCTGATCCTGGTCGAGATGCCCCCAGAGCCACGCGAGCTGCTGGGCCGCCTCGGTGTCCATATTCCGCAGCAGCAGGGCCTGGGCGTAGGCCAGTCGGGCCTGTTTGTCCTCCGGTCCGCCGTCGACACCCGCCGTCTTGCGCAGCCGGGCCAGCTGCGGCGTGGCCGGCGTCAGGCCCGTCAGCCAGGTCAGCAGCTCCTGCGTGGGCTTTACCCCGGGTTGTCGCGCCACCTCCTGCCCGTTACGGAAGATGATCAGCGTCGGGTAGGCGTTGACGTGGAGCTTGTCCGCCACGGCCGGCAGCTTGTCGGCCATGATCTGGATCGCCAGGCCGTTGTGCTTGAACCACAGCTCGACGAGCGGGTCGACCCAGGTCGTGCGGTCCATGTACTTGCACGGCCCGCACCAGGTCGCCGCCACGTCGATGACCAGAAGCTGGTCCTGCTTGACGACCATCATCGCCTGCCTCTGCGTCATGTTGGAGAAGACCCGGGGCTTGCCCAGGGCCGGGCCGGCCGGCAGCACCGTCGACAGGACAACCGCCGTCGCGATCCACCGATCACGCGTGATGCGCATCTTCGGTTCCTCCTTCCGCTGTTGTCCCCCGGACCCCGGCGCCAGGAAGTGGACATGGGCCACGGGGAGGTTGAAGACGACCTAATTAATCGATCCGGTCGATGGCCAGGTTGTGCGCCTCGTGATAGCGCCGGCCCAGGTTGTGCCAGTCGAAATGCTCGCTGAACGACTCGACGTTGTTCCGCAGGGCGATCCGCTCGCGGCGGTTGAGCTGGGTGTACTTGAACATCCGGTCGGCCATCTCGTCGGCCGCCTGGTAGAAGTCGGCGTACCGGCGGTGCACGACGTAGAGCCCCTTCTCCTCGTGGTCGGGCAGGAGCTGGATGAGATAGGACCCGAAGCCCGACAGGTCGCTGGTGATCGCCGGCACGCCCAGGGCGATGGACTCCAGCGGCGTGTAGCCCCAGGGCTCGTAGTAGGAGGGGAACACCCCCAGGTGGCACCCGCGGACGAACTGGTCGTACTCCATCCCCAGCAGCGGGCTGGTCGTGGTGATGAAGTCGGGGTGGTAGATGATCTTGACCCGGTCGTCGGGGTGGTTCCACAGCCGGCAGGTGCGCAGCTGGTTGAGGACCTCGTCGTGCTGGTCGTCGATCAGGTCATGGGTGACGATCGGCGGGAGCCAGTCGCGCTTCCAGGCCTGGATCGACCGGCGAAGCCGCAGCCGCCAGTAGTCGTCGACGAGGGTGTTGAGGTCGGGGATCTTGCCCTGGGACGCGGCGATCAGCAGGCGCTGGCGGATCTGCGACGCGAAGTTGTCGGCCGTGGTGCGGAACTCGTCGAGCATGGCGCTCGACTGCAGCTCGCTGACAGAGATTGACTTGAAGGGCCGGCGGGTGACGATAAAGACGATCACGGTCCGCTGGCTGTCGGCCTGCTTGAGCCGCCAGTTCAGCCTCGCCAGGGCCTCGATCGTCAGGTCCATCCCCTTGTTGCGGTACTCGTACCGGCCGGAGGTGAAGAAGTAGAGCGTCTTGTCCAGGTCGAAGTGGTAGCTGGGGAAGAAGTGGCTGATCGTGAACTGGTGGATCTTTTCCTTGTAGATCGAGTGCAGGTTCTGGAACTCGTGCACCGCGGCGAAGCGCTGGATGTTCAGCCCGTTGGGCAGGAGCACGTCGGGGTTGCGGCCGAGCAGGTGCTTGCACTCGGAGGCCGTGACGTCCGAGACGGTGGTGAAGACGTGCGACCCGTGGGCGGCGGCGCGTTCGAGGCCGTGCTGGGCCTCGACGTTGAAGTGCTTGGCCTGGGCGGTGGCGTCGATGAAGGGCAGGTGGTCGTAGA
>JADZET010000063.1 GCA_020850375.1 Phycisphaeraceae bacterium
CGAACTGGGGCAACTCGACGGACGTGGTCTATCAGTTCTGCCGGCAGAGCCCGCACGCGGCGGTGGTCATGCCCAGCCACGGGCGCTACGTGGGGGCGTCGAGCGTGCCCTTTGGCGACTACAAGCCCAAGCGGGGCGATCGCGTCGGGCTGCACTGGCGGATTCCGGGGGTCCAGGGCAAAAGGGCCACGCGGCATGTGATCATTGATACGAACTATTGGAAGTCCTTCGTCCACGCCCGGCTGGCGGTGCCCATGGCTGATCCGGGCTGTCTGTCGCTGTTCGCACCGGATGCGGCGTGCGGGGGTTCCGGGGCTTCCGGGGGTGCCGGGGCTTCCGGGGGCTCCGGGGGTGGGGGGCATCGGCTCCTTGCGGAGCATCTGACGGCGGAGTATCGGGTCAAGACACAGGGACGCGGGCGCGAGGTCGACGAATGGAAGCTGCGCCTTCCGGGGGCGGGACGGGATAACCACTGGCTCGATTGCCTGGTGGGGTGCGCGGTGGGGGCGAGTATGCAGGGGTGTGTGCTGTTTGGCACGGATGAGCGGCGAACGACGGCTCGGCCGCGACTGCGGCTCTCGTCGCTGCAGGGGAGGAAGGCATGACCACGTCTAACCCGGAGCCGATGGTCCCTCGGCCGCTTCACCTGTCGCCAGATACCCGTGGACTGGTCTGCTCGAAGTGCGGGTGCCGGGACTTGCGTGTGGTCTACACCCGCGCGCGGCTCGGGTACATCCTGCGCCTGCGTCAGTGCCGGCATTGCGGCCGACGGGTCACGACGCGCGAGCAGGCGGCGGGGGTGTAGGTCAGTCGGTATTCCATTAGTGGAACAAACTGACGCCCGCAGCGGTTACCCGTTGTCGTCGCGTGCTGCCACTGATCGAGATCACCTCTCCCCACAAATAGACAACGGCGGAGAGACGTGCTTTCGATGGCGGATGAATCCGACACCACGATCGCCCAGAACGCTGCGTCGCCGCGCCGGGCGAAGACTGACGGCGTGGAGGTTGAGCAGCACCCCTTGCCGGACCAGATCGCGGCGGACCGGTACCTCCAGAGCAAGAAGGCCGCCCGGACCAAGGGTCTGGGTGTGCCCCTTAAGAAGCTCTCGCCGTCCGGCGCGGATTAAGGCGTGCGTCACCTGTGCCTTGGGGTTCATCGCCGCTCCATGGAGCATGCATGCTCGGTTGGCTCAAACATCTCGCCGCCTCGCCCAAGCCTCAGCGGCAGGCCGTTCGCCGGCCGGTGGTGCGGATCGTCAAGGCTCGCTTCGACGCGGCGGTGACGAATGAGGAGAACCGCAGGCATTGGGCGAATGCCGATGGCTTGTCGGCCAATGCGGCGCTGAGCCCCCAGGTCCGGCGGATTCTGCGCAACCGGGCTCGGTACGAGGTGGCCAACAACAGCTACGCCCGGGGGATCGTGCTGACGCTGGCCAACGACACCGTAGGCACGGGGCCGAGTTTGCAGATGCTCACGGACACGCCCGAGACGAATCGGCGGGTGGAGGAGGCCTTCGGCGCGTGGGCGGAGGCGGTGAACCTGGCCGAGAAGCTCCGCACCCTGCGGATGGCCCGGGCGGATAGCGGCGAGGCATTTGCGCTGCTCACGAGCAATCCGGCGATCGACCACCCAGTGCAACTCGATCTGCGGCTGGTCGAGGCCGATCAGATCGCTACGCCGGCGTGGGGATTCGGTCGGGGATCCGACGACACGACGGATGGCATCGCCTTTGACCGTTACGGCAACCCCGTCGAGTACCACATGCTCCGGCGGCATCCCGGCGACGCGGCCTACGCGCGTGGGATGGACGATTTCGTGCGTGTGACGGCGGGTGCGATGGTCCACTACTTCCGTGTCGACCGGCCCGGGCAGGTGCGGGGGATTCCCGACATCACGCCGGCGTTGCCGCTCTTCGCTCAGCTCCGCCGTTACACGCTGGCGGTGATCGCAGCGGCCGAGACGGCGGCGGATTTCGCGGCGGTGCTCTACACCGACGCACCGGCCAACGGCGAGGCTGAGAGCGTCGAGCCCATGGACATCGTCGAGCTCGAGCGCCGCATGGCCACGGTTCTTCCGGGGGGCTGGAAGCTCGGCCAGATCACGGCGGAGCAGCCGGCGACGACGTATGGGGAGTTCAAGAAGGAGATCCTCAACGAGATCGCCCGCTGCCTGAACATGCCGTTTAACATCGCGGCGGGCAACTCCTCGGGCTACAACTACGCCTCGGGCCGACTCGACCACCAGACCTACTACAAGAGCATCCGCGTCGATCAATCGCACCTCGAGGCGATGGTGCTCGATCGCGTCCTGGCCGCGTGGTTTAGCGAGGCGGTGCTGATCGACGACCTGTTGCCGCAGCCGCTGCGCTTGCGCAGTTCGCGCTACCCCCACCAGTGGATGTGGGACGGACAGGAACACGTCGACCCCGCCAAGGAGGCCAACGCCCAGGCCACGCGATTGATCAGTTACACGACGACACTGGCGAACGAATACGCCAAGCAGGGCAAGGACTGGGAGACGGAACTCCGCCAGCGGGCACGGGAACTCAAGCTCATGAAGGAACTCGGCCTGACGGCCGAGCAAGCGATGCCCGCGCCCGCGAACAGTGAACCCCAAGATGAGGAAGAGGCCGATGACGCGCCCCCCCGGAAGCATGCTCGCAAAGCCGCTTGAGGCCCCGCAGCCCGACCAGGACATGGTGAGCCTCACCGCTGCCATGCAGATCGACGCCCAGGCGTCGGCGTCTGGTGAGGGTGCCACGCCGGCGCTGCCGCGATTCAGCATGGTGGCTTATACCGGCGGGGCGATGCGTCTGGCCGGCTGGAAGTTCCCGGTTGTCGTCGACCTGGCGGGGATGAACATCCCCTCGCAGCTCCGGCCCATCCGCGTGGGACACAACACCGACCAGCGTGTCGGCCATACCACCGCCATTCGCATCGAGAACGGGCAGCTCATCGCCGGCGGTGTCGTCTCTTGCACGGGGCGGACCGCCCAGGAGGTCGTCGCCGACGCTCGCAATGGCTTCCCCTGGCAGGCGAGCATCGGGGCGGCGGTGGAGGAGTTCGAGTTCACCCCGGAAGGGCGCACCGTCGTCGTCAATGGTCGGGAGCTCGCCGGGCCGGTCAACGTTGTGCGGCGGTCGACGCTCGGTGAGATCAGCTTTGTGGACCTGGGCGCCGACGGCAACACGTCGGCCCGTGTGGCCGCTTCGGCCAAGAAAGAGAGTCAGCACATGGATGGTCAGGACCCCAAGTCGCAGAACGAAGGCACCCAGGACACCGACAAGCTCGATGCGAAGCCGGATCAGCCCGCAGTGACCGCGACGGCTGAGGCCGTGCCCGATCACGTGATGGAGATGCGGACCAAGGCCGCGGCCGAAACGCAGCGCATCGCCGGCATCCATGAGTTGTGCGCCGGTAAGCTTCCAGGGGTTGAGGCCAAGGCCATCGCTGAGGGCTGGGATCTGACCAAGACCGAGCTCGAGGTCCTGCGTGCCTCCCGCCCCAAGGCGCCGATGGGGTATGTGGTCACCTCCCCGACCATCACCGGGGCGGTGCTCCAGGCCGCCTGCCTGCTGTCGGCCAAGATTCACAAGCCCGAGGCTCACTGCGACGAGCAGGCCCTGGACGTGGCGTCGAAGCGCTTCCGCAGCGGGATCAGCCTGCAGGAACTCTTCCTCGAGGCGGCCATCGCCAACGGCTACGTGGGCCACAGCTTCCGCTCCGACGCCCGGCGGATCATGGAGTATGCGTTCTCGAGTCAGCATCCTGGAATGGCTCCGATCCAGGCGGCCCTCTCCAACATCGACATCGGCGGGATCCTCTCGAGCGTGGCTAACAAGTTCCTGCTCGAGGGGTTCTTCAGCGTCGAGCGGACCTGGCGGAACATCTGTGCCGTGCGCAGCGTCGGGGATTTCAAGACGGTGACGAGCTACCGGCTGATCGGCACGGACCAGTACGAGCAGGTCGCTCCGGGCGGTGAGCTCAAGCACGGCACGCTGGGCCAGGAGACCTACTCGAACAAGGCGGACACGTATGGCCTGCTGCTGGGGATCGATCGGCGGGACATCATCAACGACGACCTCGGCGCCATCTCGACGGTCCCCCGCAAGCTCGGGCGCGGTTCGGGCCTCAAGATCAACGACGTCTTCTGGACCATCTTCCTCAACAACGCCGCGTTCTTCGCCACCGGGAACAAGAACTACCTCAGTGGCGCCAACACGGCCCTCGGCATCGACGCGATGAGTGCCGTCGAGCAGGCCTTCAGCGACCAGGTCGACGCCGACGGCAAGCCCATTGGCGTCCTGCCGGTGGTGCTGCTGGTGCCCACGTCGCTCTCGGCCATGGCCACGCAACTCTTTAAATCGCTCGAGATCCGTGACACCACGGCCAACACCAAGACGCCCGTGGCCAACCCGCACCAGGGCAAGTTCCGCGCGGAGGTCAGCCGGTACCTGGGCAACAGCAAGTTCGCCGGCAACAGCCAGAAGGCCTGGTATCTGCTGGCCGACCCGGCCGACCTGGCGGTGATCGAGGTGGCGTTCCTGAACGGTCAGGAGTCGCCCACCATCGAGACGGCCGAGGCGGACTTCAACGTCCTGGGCGTGCAGATGCGCGGCTACCACGACTTCGGCGTGGCGTTGCAGGATCCGCGCGGGGGCGTGAAGGCGAAGGGCGAGGTGTGATTACTGTTTCATGTTCAGCCAATGATGCTCTTCAGGCGGCAGTGGTTTGAGATTCTTCCGTACTTGCTTGAAGGCTTCAGAGCAATGGGAGCACCGGTAGAAGAGCCACTGCTCGCAGTGAAACTTCCCGCCGCCATCGTCGAGCATGACTTTTGTGTAGTTGACGAGAACAAGGCCACGACGACGACAAGCTGGGCACCGTCTCGGGAAATACTTAGTGCGAACAGCAACTAAGAGCAATGCGAACCCATAGAGGATCGCAGGCCACAGGACCAGCAGGACGATCAGACCCCACTTCATAGAAGCCATTCTAGATCGGAGATAAAACATGGCAACGTTCGTGCATGACGGCAACGTGATCGACTACACCCCCGGAAGTGACGTGGCGTCGGGGGCGGTGGTGGCGCAGGGGGAACTGGTGGGTGTCTCGCCGCGCCCCATCCCGGCCAACACCGCCGGTGTGCTAGCGGTGGCGGGTGTGTTCGACTTCCCTAAGGCCACGGGGGCGAGCACAGCCATCACGGCCGGGGCCAACTGCTACTGGGATGCTGGCAACCAGCGGGCGACGACCACGGCCACGAGCAACAAGCTGATCGGCAAGAGTGTGCGTGCGGCGGCGGACGCTGACGCGACGGTGCGTATCCGCCTCATGCAGTAGCCCCGGAAGGAGTCCTCGGACGTGACCGATCTGCTGGCCCAGAGCGCGGCGTGGCTCGACCAGATGCGCTTGGCGCATCTGTCCCAGCTCGTGACGTATGAGCGCGGGGGGACCTCGATCCAGATCGCTGCCACGCTGGGCACAACGACCTACGAGGTTACGGATGACACGGGTGCCACGGTCCAAGCCCAGGCGACGGACTTCATCGTCAGTGCCGGGGATCTGGTGCTGGGAGGTCAGATCACCACACCCCGCATCGGCGACAGGATCTGGCTGACACAGGGCACAACCGAACGTCTGTTCGAGGTGTTGGACTTGGCCGGGGTTGGCCACTACAGGCCCTGCGACCCGCACGGACGCATGCTGCGGATTCACGCCAAGCAGATTGACCAGGAGGACGTGCCATGACCGAGAACCGTGCCAGCAAGCGATGGCTCCGATGGTTGCCTGAGACGGCCATCCTGGTCGTCTGGACCACCAGCATCTTCGGCCTGGTGTGGAGCGCCTCGACCGAGCGGGCGAACGTGCTCAGCCAGGTCCACGCCCAGTCGCTGCAGATGATCGATCACGAGGGCCGCC
>JADZET010000064.1 GCA_020850375.1 Phycisphaeraceae bacterium
CTTGGGCGGCTCGAGCGAGCCCCACGGCACGCTGACCCGGGCCAGAGCGTCTTCGCCGCAGGCCAGCTCCAGCGTCGCGAAGTACATCGGCCCGGGCCGCAGCATCGCCTGCGCGGTGGAGGAGCGCATCTCCGGGGTCAGCTTCGGGGCCGGGCCGCGCTGGCCCGAGAGCTCGATCTCCACGTAGTCGCCGCCCTGCCCCAGTCGCACCACCAGGCGGGTCGGAGCGCCGCCGGTGTCGCCCTCGATCGTCAGCTCCGCCGTGTCGCCGGCCAGGCGTGCGGCGACCGAGCGCGGGGCCATCGTGGCGTCCAGTCCGGCGAAGAACCGCCGCATCTGCTCGAATTTCTCGGGAGGCATCCGCTGCCCGGCGTCGGCGGAAAGGAAATACTCCGCCCGCTCGGCCCCCATGGCCTCGACGTAGCTGCTCCGCACCGTCAGCACGCTCGCCCCCCGTACCGGCGACAGCAGCTCCCGCCCATAAAGCTTGTCGTACACCCGCGTCAGCCCCGACTCCGCGCTGGCCTCCACGCGGTAACGGGCGTTCTCGATCACACCACCTTCGGCGACCAGCTCGCGCCCTCCGCTGCCCTTGGCCGACGAGAGCACGATCCAACCCATCGCCGGCAGGTCCACCTGCTGGTATTCCCCGTCGATCCGCACGATCTCCTTCCGGGGGTGGGGCAGGGTGTTGAAGACGACGGTTCCACCCTCGGGAGCGATGCGACTTGCGAGCGTGTCAGCCAGGCGGTCGCGCATGGCCTCGGCGGTGGTGCGCGCTTTGCCGGCCTTGACCTCGAGCGTCCGCTGAGTCTGGTCAGTCAAGGCCCAGTTGTGTGTCGAGCTCTCCATCGCCAATCGCCAGGCGGACTCAACTTCCTCTTGACTTAAACCATCAAGTCCCAGCCAGTCGCACCAGACGCCCAGCGTCTGGGCCTGCGCAATGGTGTTCTCGAACAGGGCTCGGTCGCGCGCCAGATTCCAAACCCGCCCGTAGAGGATCTCGCCGTGCTCGGTGTGGCCGGACAACACGGGGATTGCTTCGCCGCCGTCGAGCTCCTGACGGAGCTTGGCGAAATAGTCGGCATAGGTGCCCAGGATGTACCGCGCCTTCTGGGAACAGGCCGCGTCGGCGTTCCAGCCCTTCACGAAGGCGGAGATTTTGTCGAGTGGGGGCATGGCGTCGTCCCAGCCTTGCCCGCCGTCGGTCAGCAGGATCAGTCGGCCGGTGGACGGCAGGCGCAGAGCGCGCTGCCCGCCGGGCTCGCCGTCGGGCCAGCCCCAGGGACGCTGGCCGCTGAATTCCTCGGACATGTTGTAGTTCTGCGCGTTGTAGAGCAGGCGCGAGCCGTCGAGGCCGAGGAACCAGGCATTGCCCGCGAAGTCCCGTCCGCCCGGCCCGAGCGAGGGGCAGCCGCTCTTGTAGGCGTGGAAGCTCGGCACGCCGCTGCGCACCATCACCTGGGCCAGCTGCGGCGTAACGTCCGAGAGCTCGCCGTTGTCCGCCACCGCGGGCCGGACGCCCAGCTTCTCGTGCAGCCACCAGCGCGACCAGGCGATCTGCCGGACCAGGTGCTCGCCGCTCAATTCGCTGTAGTGCGGATTGGTCCAGTTGACGCAGACTTCGATCCGGCCCTGCCGGATCAGCTCGGCGAAGCGATCAGCCATGTCGGGCCGGGCCTCGAGGAACGCCGCCGCCGCCGAGGCGAGCTGCACGCTGTAACGCGCCGATGGATCGGCCTCGCAGGCCTCGACGGCCTGGGCGATGCACTCGACGTACCGCTTGTAGGACGCATCGGGCGTTTTCGTGAAGTCGATGTCCATGTGCGTCGTGGGGATCAGCACCACCGTCATCGGCTCGGCCGATTGCGCCCGGGCCGGCATCGCCGCCGCGAAGAGGCTCAGCACCGTGCACACTCCTATTTTCAAACATGACATGCGTTGATCTCCAGCCCGGAAACGGGTGTCCGATGTCCTGTGCGTCTGACAAGCAGCGCGTTGCATGGTCAGCCCAGCAGCCACCGGCACGCGCCAACATAAACATCCGCCAGCGTCGCGGTGTCGACCAACGCGCCGCGCAGGCGAGCTGTCGCCTCCTTCGGCAGGCCCGGGTCGACCAAGTCCAGGTCCGGGTCCACGATCGGGCTCGGGCCATCGTAGTCGGTCTCGAATAGCGTTCGCAGGGCCCAGAAACGCGAGGCGAACAGGTCGAAGCTCAGATTGGCCGGGTCGGCCACGATGTCCGTGCCGAACATCACCCGCCCCGGGTTCCTCGCCAGAAAATCCCGCAGGTCGTCGGCGTGCTTCGACAGCTCGCGCACCATCCACTTGGTGGCCGAGGTGTCGATCCGCAGGCGCGGCCAGCGGTCGAGCAGGCCCTGAAGGAACTTGAGGTCCTCCGGGCTGCCGGCCATGTGCGCTGCCCACCAGTCGGCCTCGGGGAACATCGCCAGCATGCGTTCGAAGCGCGCGTAGTGGTCACGCTTCGTGCCGTACTTGCCCGCATCGGCGTACTTGGTGGCGAACCAGGTGTCCGGGTCGGCCACGTGGACCATCAGCGTCATGCCCAGCTCGTGGGCCAGCTTCATGCTCCTAAGCCGCACGGGCGAGTCGATCCACATCTGGTCCCACTTGTCCAGTCCGCGCGGCGCCGCCCAGAACTTGCAGACCTTCACCCCCTTGAGCGCGAAGGCCTCGATGCGCCGCAGCCACTCCTCGCCCATCGCCCGCGGCCAGTCCGTCGCCCAGTAGTCCGGCACGGCGATGAAGGAGATCTTGTCGCCGAATTCGTCGCGGACGGCGTCAACCTCCTCCAACGGCGTCATGGACCAGACGCGCTTCGTGCCGTAGTGCTCCGCCGCCCGCATGTAGGCGCGGGCTGAGGCGAGGTTGCGCAGGTGGACGTGGCAGTCCCAGATCTCTCCGCGGTAGGGGAGGTGCGCCGCCTCGGCCCGGTAGTCGATGCCCAGGCGGTTGGCGTCGTTGATGGGGACACGGTGCAGGGCAGGCTGATAACCGGCAAGACTCGGCATGGTCGAATCGGTCATGATCGCTCTCACTCCCAAGCGCTCAATCTTAAACAATCACCCATCCGCGGGGCCGGGCGTTCTGTGGTTTCAGGAGGCCGTCGGGAATATCTTGACAGCAGTCACGTGCCAGTGGCGCCGGTGAACCCCGCTCAGAACGTTGTTTTGGGGCAACGTCCGAAAAAGGTTACACGCCACGCCTAGGTCATTTACAGCCTGAAATCATCCGATGTCACCTTCATCTTATGGCGGCCGCATTGCGCGACCGTGCTTTCACACAAAGATCATGCGGTCCGCTAAGGGCCTCTCACGCACGGGGTTGACGCTATTTTCGACCTGCTGTTCAGAAAACCTCGTCCCCAGGCCGTCGCCGAAGCGCCTCGGGCGGCCATCAAGCTCGTCGCCCTGGACGTCGACGGCACGCTCCTGTCGTCGCAGAAGAAGCTGACGCCGCGCGTCGTCCGGACGATCGAGCGCGTCGCGGCGCAGGGCGTGCGGTTCGTGCTGGCCTCAGCCCGCCCCCCGCGCGGGCTGTTGTCGCTGCACAGCCAGCTCGGGCTCGACACCCACCTGGTGTCCTACAACGGGGCCCTGATCATCGAGCCGGGCAGCCACCACGTTCTGGAGCATCGCCCGCTCCCGCCGGCCCTGGTCGGGCAGATCATCGAGGTGGTCCGCCGGATCGAGCCGACGACCTGGTTCGGCCTGGACAACCTCGACGTCTGGAAGGAAGTGCCCGTGCCGGCCGTCGTGTCTGCCGCTCAGTCACCGACCGACATGGCTCCCCAGCTCGACCTGGGGATGGGCATCGCCGCGCCGCCCGCGCCGTTCATGGATCAGCCCGCCACGCGCCTGCTCTTCCAGACCACGGCCGAGCGGCGCGTTGAGGTGGCCGCGGCGCTGGCCGAGCGCTTCGCCGGCCGGATCAACGCGGCCATCACCGACAACCACGTCGTACAGATCCAGCACGCCCAGGCCGACAAGGTCCACGCCCTGGCCCGACTCGCCCGCCATTACCACGTGCCCCGGCAGAGCGTCATGGCCATCGGCGACGCCCGCAACGACCTGGGCATGCTCCGCTGGGCCGGCCTGTCGCTGGCGATGGAGAACGCCCCGCCGCGCGTCCGCAAGGCGGCGCACGCCGTCATCCCCTCCAATGACGACCACGGCGTCGCCCACGCCCTCGAGCAGTACATCCTCGAGGCATGATCGCCGGAACGCCTCACTCGGGGGCCTTCCCCGGGAGTTCGAGGCCCCATTTCCGTCTCGGACCGCAATCTCATTAGACTAGAGCCGTGCTCACAGATCCGCTCAAGCCCTGCGCGCGTCTTCCCTGGAGCCAGGGGCCCTGTCTGATGGGCGTGCTCAACGTCACACCGGACTCGTTCTCCGACGGCGGCCGGTTCGAGGGTGATGTCGGCGCCGCCGTTGAGCATGGCCTGACGATGGCCAAACAGGGCGCGGCCATCATCGACGTCGGCGGCGAGTCGACGCGCCCTGGCGCCTCATCGGTATCCGAGGACGAACAACTGCGGCGTGTGCTGCCGGTGGTCGAGGGCCTGCGTCGATCGCTCGACATCGCGAATCTGGGTGACGTGCTGATCAGCGTGGACACGACACTTCCGGGGGTCGCTCGCGCGGCGCTCGACGCCGGCGCGCGGATGCTCAACGACATCTCCGCTGGCCGAGCGCGTGATGCGGTGTCGTCGCACGCCGACGCCATGCTCGACCTGGCCGCGGCCCGGAACGTGCCGATCGTGCTGATGCACATGCTCGGATCGCCCGCGACGATGCAGCAGGCGCCGGCTTATCACGACGTGGTGATGGAGGTCCGCCAGTTCCTGCTCGAGCGCGCCGCGGCGGCGATGGATCGCGGCCTGCCGCGGGATCACGTCGTCCTCGACCCGGGCATCGGCTTCGGCAAGACGCTCGAACACAACATCGCGCTTCTGGCCCGTCTCGACACGCTCGTGGTCACGGGGCATCCGGTGCTTCTGGGCGCCAGCCGCAAGCGCTTCATCGCCGGGATCAGCCAGGCGTCGACCGGCATCTCGCCGTCGCCGGACGACCGGCTCGGGGGGACCTGTGCCGCGACGGCGCTGGGCGTGCGTGCGGGCGTGCGGATCATCCGCGTGCACGACCTGCCCGCGAATCGGCAGGCGATGGATCTGGCCGCGGCCGTGCGGCTGCGGTCGCCCTTCTGACCACGATCGCCGCGATCTCCGCCCCTGGCTCGTCGGCGATTATGGGACGTAAAAAGCCGCGAACGGCATTACCATCGCCTCACGCATTACCGGACGCAGCGCACGGCTTTCACTCGCAAGGCATTGCTTTGAATGATCTTAAAGAGCTGAACAGTCGTCCGACATTCCTTCAAGAGTCCGAGCATCGCTGGGCGATATTCATGGTGTTCGAGCAGCACGGCGTTCGTGAGGCCGTGAGTGCGAAGGATGGCAAGTAGAGAGCTTAACCCCGCGTGGCCAGGCGTAGTTCCTGCCGGGCCAAGGCCGGCTTCGTCGGCAGCCTAAGCCACGCAAGGGACCTTAAATAAGGTGAATCAGCCCGTCTGGGGTCGCGCGGGCTGACGGGAAATACCCGAACCAAAACTTAACAGACGACTCGTATTTTGAGCTGAACGGTTTTCTCCAGCCGATACGGTTAGTGAGGGAAGTCCGATAGAATCCCTCGCGGCGGAGATCGTGCGCCGAGCGAAGTGCGAGTCCAGGAGATTCGAAGATGAGTGAAGTTTCCCCCCTGTCCAGACCCAATGCCCCGGCCCTGACGCCGAACGTCAAGCCGGCCGACGCCAAGGCGGCTGAGCCCACCAGGCCGGCCCGCTCGGACCGGGCGGACTTCTCCTCGGCCGCTCAGCTCCTGGGCCGCCTCGACCAGCTCCCCGACACCCGCGACGAGCTGATCACCCGCGTCAAGCAGGAGATCGCTCTGGGCGCCTACGAGACCCCCGAGAAAATCGACGCCGCGATCGAGGAGCTGCTCAAGGACCTCTGAGCCGCCGACGGGGTCGGCGATTGACAAGAAAATCCACGCACGCCGCCCGGCTCGTCCGGGCGGTTTTTCTTTCTACAGATCGAATCCGTGATTCAGGAAGCCTTACGGCCGGGGCTCGACGACGTCGCCGAACTTGCGCGTCCGCCGGGCGTAGGCCCGCAGGGCCTCGTGGAGCTGGGTCACGTCGAACTCCGGCCAGCAGACGTCCGCCACGTACAGCTCGGCGTAGCTGCTCTGCCAGAGCAGGTAATTGCTCAGGCGCATCTCCCCGGCCGTCCGGATCAAAAGGTCCGGGTCAGGCAGGCCGGCGGTGAAGAGGTGGTCGCTGATGACGCCCTGGTCGATGGCTGAGGGATCGAGCTGGCCGGCCTTGACCTTCTCGGCGATGGCGCGGACGGCGTCGGTGATCTCGGCCCGTGAGCCGTAGTTGACCGCCAGGGCGAGGGTCAGGCCCGTGTTGCCCGCCGTGGCGGCGGTGGTGCGGTCGATCATCTCCAGCACCGTCGGCGAGAGGCCCTCACGCCGGCCGATCTGCCTGAACCGCACGTTGTTGGCCAGCATCGTCGGCAGCTCGGCCTCGAGGAATTGCAGCAACAGGCCCATCAGGAACTCGACCTCGGCCTTGCTGCGCAGCCAGTTCTCCGTCGAGAAGGCGTAGAGCGTCAAGACCTCGATCCCGAGCTTGGCGCACTCGGTGACGATGGGGTTGACGTTGCGGGCCCCGTGCTCGTGGCCGTAGACGCGGGGCTTGCCCTGGGCGCGGGCCCAGCGGCCGTTGCCGTCCATGATGATCGCCACGTGGCGGGGCAGCGATTTGGCCTCGAGATCCACAGCCCCCGCCGGGCCCGGCTGCGGCCGCGGTTCGATGGTGGTGGTGGGCTTGGTCGATCCGGACATGACGGATTCGCCTCGGGGGTCGCCTGATTCTATCGCCGCAACGTCAACGGACGAGGATCTGGTCCCGGCGCCGGCCCACGCAGGCGAGGATCACCGGCACGCCCACGAAGGCCTCGAACCGCTTGATATACGTCTGGGCGGGGCCCGGAAGTTCGCCGAAGCTCGTGCAATCCGCCACGGGCCGGCCGAACCCGGGCAGCGTCTCGTAGACCGGCTCAACCTGCCGCAGCACGTTGGCGTCGGCGGGGAACGAGGGCAGGTCGCGCCCCTTGTAGCGATACCCCACGCAGATCTTGAGCTCCGGCAGGCCCGCCAGGACGCTCAGGCCCGTCGCCGCGATGCCCGTGCAGCCGCTCAGGCGTGCAGCGTAGCGCACCGCGACCAAATCGAGCCAGCCGCAGCGCCGCGGCCGGCCCGTGGTGGTGCCGAACTCGTGGCCGGTCTGGCGGATCTGCTCGCCCGTGGCGTCGTGCAGCTCGGTGGGCATCGGCCCGCCGCCGACCCGGCTGGTGTACATCTTGACCACGCCGATGATCTCGCCGACCCGCCCGCCCGGCACGGCCGAGCCCGCGTAGATCCCCAGCGACGAGCAGTTGCTCGACGTCACGAACGGGTACGTGCCGTGATCAACGTCCAGCAGGCAGGCGTTGGCCCCTTCGAACAGGATCCGCTTGCCCGACTCCATGGCGCCGTGCAACAGCTCCGTGGTGTCGCGGATGTGGGGCCCGAGCTGCTGGCTCCAGGCGGCGCACTGCTGATAGATCGCTTCGGCGTCGAAGGGCTCGAACGCCTGGCCGTAGCCCGACGCCAGGGCGCCGAGCATGTGGTTCTTGACGTCCACGATATGGCGGAGCCTGTCGCGCAGCGCCGGCAGGTCGAGCAGTTCGCCCATGCGGACGGCCGTGCCGCGCAGGGCCTTGTCGGCGTAGCAGGGGCCGATGCCGCGCCCGGTGGTGCCGATCATCTCGCCGCCGCCGCGGGCCTGATTCAGGGCCTGCTCGAGCAGCCGGTCCTGCACCTTGTGGTAGGGCAGCACGACGTGGGCCCGGTCGCTGATCAGCAGGTTGGCCCCGATGTCCACGCCGCGCTCGCGCAGGCCCTGGATCTCGGAGAGGATCGCCTCGGGGTCGATCACCACGCCGTTGCCCACGACGTTGACGGCCCTGGGGTTGAGGATGCCCGAGGGGACCAGGTGCAGCGCGAACTTCTGCTCGCCGATCAGGACGGTGTGCCCGGCGTTGGCCCCGCCGTTGTAGCGGACGACCAGGTCGAACTTCTGCGTCAGGACGTCGGTGATCTGCCCCTTGCCCTCGTCGCCCCACTGCATGCCGATGATCGCCGCGTGCGAGCCCCGCAGCGTCAGCCGGTCGAGGGGGCTGGCGGCTGGGTCAGCGGTGGCGGCGGTGGGGGATGTGGCCATCGGCGGCTCCTCCTGGCGGGTGGGGCACAAAACGACTTATTTTACCAGGTTTCGTCGTCGCCGACCGTGGTCTGGAAAAGGACTTTTGTCAGACCGTTTGGGCCGTTATGTGGCGGATTTACACAGGCTTAGAAGCTCATCCCGCTCGGCCGCAAAGTCGTTTTCCCGGCCCTGGCGGATCAGTTCCAGGCCGGTCGAGATGACCTCCCAGTGGGCCTCGCAGCAGAAGAGATTCTTCAGGTGCGCGGCCGCGACGACGCGGAGCTTGGGGTTGTCCATGCCGTCGCGGGTTTCCTTGATCCGGGCCAGAAAGTGAGGCAGGCGGAAGAGGCAGTAGGCGTTCCAGAACCGCCGATGTGCCTGGGAGTCGGTCTGGATCTCGGACAGACGGTTGAGCCGGCGGAAGAAACCTTCGCGCTGTGCCGGGGGCAGCAGGCTCGCGTGGCCCGTGGCGGGGTCCATGCGGGTGGGGTGGATGTCCACGCCGACGCACGTCCGGCCGCTCAAGTGCAGGCGGACAATCATGCCCACCCACCACAGCGGGTCGTCCTCCGACTTGGGCGCCCAGAAGAGGAAGTTGCCCAGGTTGTAAATGATCGGCACGCCCCGGTGGACCTCCAGGCCCTGGACGGTGTGGGCGTGGTGGCCGATGACCGCGTCGGCGCCGGACTCGGCGATGGCCCGGTAGTCGCGGACCATGCGCGGGCTGGCGATGGGGCAAAACTCGTTGCCGCCGTGGACGAAGACGACCAAGAGGTCGCATTGACTGCGCATCTGGCCGACGCGGACGCAGACCGGGCCCGGGTGCAGCGCGGCAGCGCCGGGCGTGTCGGGTGTGGCGTTGGAGAACTCATTCTCGGCCACGGCCAGCAGGCCCACGCGGATGCCGTTGCGTTTGACAAACAGGGGCCGGTAGGCCTCCTCGAGGTCGCGCCCCACGCCCACGACGCCCAGGCCGTGACGCAGCGCCAGCTCGGCCGTCTGGAGCATCGACTCGGGTCCGAAGTCCTTGACGTGATTGTTGGCCATGTCCACGACATCGAAACCGCCGAACGCCACGCCCGCGATCGCGGCGGGAGGGCCCTGCAGCGCCGGGCCGTCCTTGATGATGGGCTGGCCGAGGTCGCTCAGCGGCAGCTCCAGGTTGGCCACGGACAGGTCCTTGTCCGCCAGGACGGGCAGGATGTCGCCGTAGACCGCCCGGATGGCGTCGGGGCCCTGGGTGAACAGTTCATCGAGCTTCCACCCGCGGGCCGGGCAGATGTCGCCCGTGGCCAGCAGGCGCAGGTCCTGGTGCAGATGGCCGGACTCGCGGGTCGATCGCCACTGGCCGGTCTGAGGGTTGAGCATCATGTGGTTTGAGGTTTCTGCCCGGCCGCGGGTCGGCCGAGCCGGCGGTGGCGGCGGACCTCCAGGCCCGTGGCCAGGACCAGGCCGCCCAGCAATGACACAGCCGCCAGAAGTGACAGCCTGGGGAACGCCTCGCGCAGCGGCAGCATCGGCTCATCCACCGAGCGGGTCATCATCAACGTGTTGGCCTGGCTGAGCACGACCTGGTGGCGCATCTCGGCCGTCTTGGCCCAGAGATTCTCGTAGATGCGAGCGGCCCGTTCGTAGTCCATCCAGGCCTGGGCCTTCTCGGGCATGCCGGTCAGGCCCGAGCGGAACTGATTGATGTCCGCTTCGAGCTCGGTCACGCGCATGTTCGCGCGTTCGAGGTAGTTCGTCATCGCCCCGGCCATGTCGCTCACGAGCGTCTTACGGGCCGACTGGAGCGAGACCAGCGGCGGGTAGTCCTCGCGGAACTGCGAGCGCAGGGCGGCCGCCTCGGCGTTGACCTGCGTCAGGCGCTGGCCCATCGACTGCAAGAGCGGGTCCTCGACGAACGAGGGCAGGGTCATCTCCGTCTGCCCCGAGCGCAGGCCCTCGACGAGCTGTTGGAGTTCGTACAGCCGCAGCTTCTGCTCGCGCAGGGCGAGCTCCTGCTGGACGAGGCTCTGGATCTGGAGCCTGACCTGCTCGTCGAGGGCGATGACGCCCGACTCGGTCTGGTAGGCCGCGAGCCTGGACTGCGACTGGCGGACGTCGGCGAGCATCTGGTCGAGCTGGCGGGTGGCGAACTGGCCGACCTTCTCCGACAACTCGTCGGCCCAGCGGGTCTTGAGGGCGGTGTAGTCCGCCAGCAGGGCCGTCACCGCCTCCCGGGCCAGGAAGGGCGAGCGGTCGGTGAAACTGACGCGGATGACCTTGCTCTGCGTGGTGAGCTGGCTGGTGGCCTGGACCTCGAGCTTCTTGGAGAACTTCTCGAGCACGCTGCCGGCGGGGCGGATGACGAGTTTGAGCCGCGTGTCGGGCTCGGGGACGGTCGCGTCGTGGTGGTCGAGGATGAAGCTGGCCCGGGGCGTGACCACGGGCTGACCGAGCCGGCCCTGCCCGAGTTTCAGGCCGCTGTCGTGGTCGGCCACGATGAACTGTCCGTCGGCCTCGAACCGGAGATCGAGGGACACTTTCTGATAAACATGCGGGGCGGTGCGCGTCTGGTGGACGAACAGGCCGCGGAGGTACCGGCCGGTGTCGCGGCCGATCCGCCACTGCCAGAAGAAGGGCCGCTGCGGGCGGAGGCGGCTGGGCCCCGAGAGCCTGGCGTTGAACCCGCAGGCCTCGATGGCCGCCAGCGAGAGACTGTCGCTGCGCAAGAGGTCTTTCTGCGAGAGCACGTCGCCGGTGTTGCCGAGCATGGCGCTGAGGTTCGTCGGGGCCGCGCCCATGGCGCTCAGGGCCGGCTTGTCCTCGACGTAGACCGAGCCGGTGCTGGTGAACGTCGGGGTCAGGTGCAGGCCGACGAGCAGGATCACCGCCGTCCAGAGCGCCGTGCGCGCCGCCAGCCGGCCCTTGTGCCGCAGCACGGGCTCGAGCATCGTCGTCAGGTCCAGCCCGTCCGTGCCCGCCGTGTTTTGTGTGTCTTGGCCGGTCATGATGGTCAGTTGTTGATGTTGTTGCCGTTGGCGGCCGAGATGATCTGGGCCAGGGGAGTCACGACGTTGCCCAGGACCTCGATCGTGGGCAGGATCTCACGCATCAGGTCGTTCCAGTTCCCGAGCTTGCTCTTGGGCAGGTAGACGATGTCGCCGGCCATCAGGTTGAAGGGCGGGGCCTGGCCGTCGAGGATCATCTTCAGGTTCACCGTGATCAGCTCGCCGCGCGTCGGCGAGTAGGAGCGGAGGATGCGGACCTGCTTGAGCAGCCCGCCGACCTTGACGAACCCCCCGGACATCGAGATGGCCTCGGTCAGCGTGAGCTTGCCATGGGTCATGTATACCGCCCCGGGCTGGTTGACGTTGCCCAGCACGAAGACGCGCTGCTCGCTGAGGTCCGGGACGTAGAGCGTGTCCTGGGGCATCAGCCAGATGTTCTGCTCGAGGTCACCCTCGTTGAGCAGGCGGTAGACGTCCACGGGCAGCACGCGGGCGCCGCGAATGACCCGGGCGCCGGGCAGGAAGGCGTTGTCGGCCAGCCCCGCGCCCAGGGCGATGCCCTGGAGCAGACTCGTCGGGCGGTTGAGGTAGATCACCTGGGGGTGGCGGAAGGAGCCGACGAGGTAGACCGGCTGGCTACTGTACTCGAGCACCTCGACGACAACCCAGGGCTCGGTGATGTAGCGCTTGTACTTCTCGGCCAGCCGCTGCTGGGCCTGGCCGAGGGTCAGGCCGGTGACCTCGACCGTGCCGACCATGGGCAGTTGGATGCGACCGCGGCCGTCGACGCGCGAGCCGAGCGAGCGGTTGCCGAAAGTCACGGCCCCGGCCGGGCTGCCGAGCTCGGGCTTGCCGAAGACGTTGACGTAAAGAACGTCGTGGGGGCCGATGACGTAATCGGCCGGCGGCTCGCCCGCCGGGGTGCTCGGGACGTGCAGGGCCTGGCGTTCGATCACGGCCGTGCCGTCGGCGCCCACGGTCGGCTCGCCGCGCTCGACGGTCAGATCGCCCGCCGCGGGGAGGGGCCTCGCCGCCACCGGGGCGTGTTCGGGCTTGGATTGCGGGTCCTTGAAGGAGGCCGCCACGGAGCAGCCGACGAGCGTCGTCGCCACCCACGCCCACGCCGCGCCCCGGAGTCCCCGCGCTCCGATCCCGATCATTCGTCTCCAGGACCGCGTCTCGACTCGGATCATGCTTTGTTCCGCCCTTGCCGGCGTTGATGCCGGGCCGGCTAGTACGCCCCACGTCGATCGAGCAGGACGCCGATCGTGCGGATGAGGATCACCACGTCCAGCCAGACCGACCAGTTGCGGACATAATAAGCATCCAGCCGCATCCGTTCACGGTAGGTCAGCTCGTTGCGTCCCGAGACCTGCCACATCCCGGTGATGCCCGGGACGGCTCGGCAGTAGACGTCCATCTGGTCACCGCGCTTGGCCCGCTCGCTCTCGGGGAACGGCCGGGGGCCGACCAGGCTCATCTGCCCCAGCATGACGTTGATGAACTGCGGCAGCTCGTCGAGGCTCGACCGGCGCAGCCACCGGCCCACCCGCGTCACCCGTGGGTCGTCACGCAGCTTGCGCGTCGTCTCCCATTCCTCCCGCAGTTCATGGCTCGACGACAGGGCCTCATGCAGCACGTCGTTGGCGTTGGCCACCATGGTGCGGAACTTGAACATATCAAAGGTGACGCCGTTGCACCCGACCACGCGGTGACGGTAGAGCACCGGCCCGCGCGAGTCGAGCTTGATCATCGCCGCCAGCAGCAGCCCCAGCGGCAGCACCACCACCATCCACGCCAACGCCAGCACCAGGTCCATCAACCGCTTGATCCGCCGCGGCATCGATTCGAGCAGGTGCTGGCGCACCTCCAGGGCCAGCATGCCGCCCATGTCCTGGGCCTGCACCCAGAGCGTCGAGAAGTCCAGGAAGTCGGGCACGATCAGCACCCGTCGGAAGACCCGGCACTCCTGGTCAATCATCCGCAGCAGGTCCGACTTCTCCGCCTCGGGCATGGCCAGGATCGCGTAGTGGATCCCCACCTCTCTCGAGACGCGATGCGCCTGGTCCATCCCGCGGACCACCGGCACGCGCCGGATCACCGACCCGCCGAGGGGCTCGTCCGTCAGTACCACGGCCGGCCGCAGGCCCAACGCCGGTTGCGCCTGCAGCAGCCTGATTACCTGCCGGCAGACGCACGGCCGGCCCATCACCACCACCGGGTAGCCCCACCACGTCCGTTGGCCGAACATCCAGCGCACGATCACCCGGCCCGCCGGCACCGTCGCCAGCGCCAGCAGCCACGCCAGCACCATCGTGCCGCGCGATGACGCAGGGTTGTCCGACAGCAACAGCACGCCGGCGCCCAGCAACAGGAAGCCCAGCGTCGTCGCTCGCGTCAGGAGGCGCAGCTCGCGCGCCGCCACCAGCCCCACGCCCGGGTAGGCCCCCATGCCCCAGTAGGCCGTCAGCATGAACACCAGCCACGGCCAGCAGGCGAGCAATTCGCCCCGCTGCGGCCAATTGCCCGTCCAGGCCGACCCGATCAGCAACGCCCCGGTCGTCGCCAGCACGATCGCCACCACGTCGGCGAGGAGCGTCGTGCCCACCGTCAGGTTCGGCCAGGACTGCCGGCCCAGCGCCGCCCAGCGAGTGATCGGCCGCGAGGCGTCTTCGGGCAGTATCCCGCCGACGCTCTCCCAAGCCACCGCGTTTCTGCTCATCGTCGGTCTCCCTCGATCAGCGGCGTTTGATCAACTCGTTGTTCGTCGGCCAACCCCCACCGCGGCTAATACGTGAATTCCAGCCCCACCGTGCCGATCACCACCACGGGGCTGTCCCCTGTGCCGTTGGCCTGACTCAGTCGTTGCAGCGGGCCTCCGAGCAGCAGCACCGACCCGCCGGTGGTCAGGTCCAGCAGAACCATCTGATCGCCGGGGGTGGACATCGTCAGCAGCGGGATGCGCAGCTCCAGCCCGATCTGGCCGAAGCCGAAGAGCTGGTCCTGGCCCGCCGGGTCCTCAAAATAGTCCGACAGGCTCAGGCCGATCCTCACCGGCACGGCCAGCGTGATCGGGCGCTTGAAGCTCTCGATGCGCAGCAGGTCGAACTCCGGCCGGACGCCCAGCTCCAGGTAGATGCCCTGGCCGAACCCGGGGGCGTGGGAGTTGGGGTTGCCGCCGTCGGAGTCGCCCTGGTACTCGATCGTCAACAGGGCGTAGGGCTGGAGGCTGAAGGGGTAGGCCGGCGTGCTGTCGTCGAAGGCCAGCTTCGCCTCGAAGGCGTGCACGTCCGCGAGTTGCTGGTTCACGCCGATGCGGTTGGTCTGGTAGAGCCCCAGCAGCAACCGCTCGAAGCCGGTGAACTCGATGCCGCCGTCGAAGTCCAGCTCGTAGAACTTTTCATTGCCGCCGCTGGGCGTGTTGCCCGTCGGGCCGAAGCTGTGGAAGGAGCGGAGCTTGATCACGGCGTCGAACTTGTTGAAAACGTCGGACATCCGGTCCTCATAGGGCCGGACGCGGATCTCGGCTCCGAGCTGGACGAGCCCCTCGTTCTCCTGGCCGATGCCTCGATAGAAATAGGCGGTGGAGAAGCCGGTGCTGGCGCTGAAGAGGAACCGCCAGTGATCGTTGGGCTCGAGCGTGTTCGGCGGCTCGGCGGGGGTCGGGTAGTGGCGCACGCCCCGGTCGGACGGCCGCGGCGGGTCGTTGTCTTCTTCAGGCGTCGAAGGCTGCGTGGCGGCCGACGACGCGGCGACCTCGGACGCCAGCCCCTGGGCCGTCTCATCGGATTCAGGTGTGATCGTGATCGGCGGTTCGAGTGTGACGATCGGGGCAGGAACCACAATCTGTGCGGCCTGAGCCGACGGAGGCGCGGGCTTCTTCCATCGCAGGTTGGCGTAGGTCGCCCCGGGCAGCGACAGCTCGATCGTCGGGGTCGGGTCGAGGATCAGCAGCCGGATCCACCGCCCACGCGCCGGGCCGGCCTCGAGGCCGTTGAGCGCCAGCCGAGGCCGCTGACGGTTGCCGTCCATCCGCAGTTCACCGGGCTGGCCGGCGCTCAGGTCCATCGCCAGCTCTTCCGGACCGCTGCGCAGGACCACCTGCCTGGCGTCGGTGTCCAGCTCCAGGCCCAGGCTCTTGTCCAGCACGTCCGATTTGGGGATGGCCAGCTTCGGCGTGACGCCGGCTTGGCCGACGAACACCGCCTCGGCCGTCTGCTCCGTGACATACCAGTCCGTGCCCAAGTCCGAGCCGACCGCGTTCACGCCCGTCTGAGCCTGCGCCGCAAAGCCCATCAGCAAGCCCACGAAGACGGCTGCACGGACAGACCGCAGCCGTCCCCGTTTTGCCCTTGCTCGCGCTATGTGGCAGTTACGCAAGTACTTGATGCTCTTCTTTCCCCTATGAAACTCTCCGGATTTAAACAGCACCGGCCGGGAATGTCAATTTCTCCTGGCCCGCGTCGCCTTCTATGGATTTAGCATAAGCTTATGGCCCGCTTTTTTCATGATTGACGTGCCTGAGGGCGCCATCTAGGCTATGGCCTAACACGCCCGCCTATCTCGAAAAAACAGCATGATGAATGGACGTGCGCCCCAGATCTCGGTCGTGATCCTGGCCAACAACGAGGAACAAAATCTTCGGCGCATGCTCCCCGTGCTGGCCCGACAGAAGGTCAGCGAGCCCTTTGAGATCGTGCTGATCGACTCGGGCTCGACCGACGGGACGATGCAGGTGGCCCGGCAGTTCGGGGCCCAGATTTACCAGATCGCGCCGGATCAGTTCCAGCACGGCCGGGCTCGGAACCTCGGGGCCCTGCGGGCACGCGGCCGGTTCCTGGTCTACCTCGTGGCCGACGCCGTGCCGGCCGACGATCACTGGCTGGCCCGGATGGTCGAGCCCCTGGCCGACCCGACCATCGGCGGCGTCTTCTGCCGGCAAATGCCCCCGAAAGGCACGATTCCCACCCAGGCCTACGCCCTCGAGCACCGCTACGGCCCGGAGAACCGCCGGCACGTGCTCCGGCCCGGCGAGCCCCTGACCCTCAGCCGCGTCCGCATCTCCAACGTCAGCGCGTCCTACCGCCGCCAGACCGTGCTGGAGATGCCCTTCGCCGAGCACCTGATCGTCTGCGAGGACGTGGCCATGGGGCTGGCCCTGCTGCGCGGCGGGCTGGACGTGCTCTACCGCGGGGACACGGCCGTCTACCACGCCCACAACTACTCGCTGCGGCAGATCTTCCGCCGGTACTTCGACATCGGCAGCTCGCTGCGCGACCTGTGGGCCGAGCTGCCCAGCCAGGCGCGGGACGAGGGCTCACGCCCGCTGGAGAACCCGGTGCGCCAGTTCCTGGCCTATGCCGCGGGTCAGGCGAGCTACCTCGCCCGTCACCGCCGGTGGGGGTGGTTCTTCATCGTCCCCTTCTACGACGCGGCAAGACTGGCCGGCTATGTCGCGGGGCGCTGCCATCACCGTCTGCCGCGCATGTTGCGCCGCAAGTGCAGCCTGCCGCGGCACAGGATGTTCTGGGATCAGTCCCCCGCCGCCGCGCCCCCGGTCGTCGCGCCCATGTCCCCTGGCCCGGCCATGGCCTCGGCCGAGGTGATCGCTCACCCGAGCTCCGACGCCGCGTGAGCCCCCGCCGGCGGCGTCTGGGGGCGGATCGCTCGCGTTGCGACCCGCGCCGGCGCGTAGCACGCCCAGCCGACCGCCCACATCACCAGGTACGGGAAGTAGATCAGGTAGGGCGCGAAGAACGACAGGTAAGTGCCGCCGAGCACCACCGTGTGCGTGAACATCCAGCGGCGGCTGCGCATCATCCTCGCCGCGCTCCATTGGCCGAGCGCCCCGTAGAGCAGGTTCATCCCGATCACCCCCGCCCACCCGAAGTCCAACGCGGCCGGGCCGAGGTAGTGCACGGCGTTGTTCAAGGGGTTGCGGGCCATCTCCATGTTTCGCTTGAGGTCATACCCCGACAGCCGCTCCTGCACGGCCCCGGGCAGGATGAAGGCGAGCGTCATGCTGCCGTGGTCCAGCGAGCGGCCGCTGTCGATCCAGTAGACCGTGTTGTCGAACGAACCGCTGAGGTAGCTCATCATCCACGTCAGCGCCGTCCCGGCCGGTCGGACGTGCTCGCTGACCTGAAGCGCGTCCATCATGGTCTTGCCGCCCGTGCGGATCTCACCCATGGCCCACATCACCGTCGTGCCCCCGGCCACGGCCGCGGCCAGCAGCCAGGCAGCGCGTTTCGTCCGGACCATCGAGGTTCTCCGCCCCGCCCGGACGTCCCGCAGGTCGGCGGCCCAGCGGGTCTGGACCTCCATCAGCACGCAGAAAAGCCCGGCCATGATCAGCCAGCCGCGGGTGATGTGCAGCACGAACATCGCCATGGGGATCACCCGCATCGCCCAGCGCAGCCAGAAGCGTCTGGCCAGCACCGACAGCACCACCGTCGCCACGCACACCGTGGGCCAGACCGCGTTGAACGAGCCGTACTCGAGGTAGGTCGGCGCCGCCAGCCCCAGCGTCAGCAGCGGGGGCGGCCCGTCGCGCCACCAGTTGCGGGCGATCACCGCCGCGGCGACGATCCAGAAGAAGACCAGCCGTCGCCAGTCCAGGGCGTCGACGAATCCGTCGGCCTCCCCCCTCGTCAGCGGCCTTGCCGGCAGCAGCAGCGCCGACAGCAGCATGCCCGCCAGATAGCTCAACACCGAGAGGCCAAAGAGGGCCCAGACCGTCTGGCCGGGCTCGAAGTACTCTAGAATGCGCCACGAGTACAGACCGACCACGCACAGCCACACCGCCAGGAAGACGGCTAGAGGATGAATCGCCAGACGTACGATCAACCGGGCCATGCCCTGGATCCTCACCAGACCGAGCCGCCGGGGGCGACGGCCGGCCCCGATGGTAGCGTCGCCCCATCGGCCCACCAAGCCCCGACGCCGCCCGTCCAGATCCTGCTGGCGACCTACAACGCCTCGGCCTGGATCGAGCCGCTGCTCGACTCGCTGCTGACTCAGACGTACCCCTACATCGCAGTCCTCGCCCGTGACAACGCCTCGACCGACGACACCTTCGCCCGCCTCGAGCGCGCCGCCGCCCGGCACCCGAGCCGGGTCAGGATCCTCCGCCACGATGAGCCGAACCTCGGAGCCCTGGGGAACTTCGCCCGGCTGCTGGACCTGGCCGACGCGCCCTACGTCATGTTCGCCGACGCCGACGACGTCTGGCTGCCCGACAAGGCGGCCGTCACGCTCTCGTGGATGCTCGCCCTCGAGAAGCAGTTCAGCCCCTCGACGCCGCTGCTGGTGCACACGGACCTGACCGTCGTTGATGCCGAGCTGCACGAGGTCAGTCCCTCGGCCTGGCGGGCGGCCAACCTGGACCCCCGGCACAGCCGCGACCCCCGCCGGCTGCTGACTCAGAACTGCGCCTGGGGATGCACCATGATGCTCAACCGCCCGCTGGTCGATCTCGCCCGGCCCGTGCCGACGGACGTGGTGATGCACGACTGGTGGATCGCCCTGGTCGCCGCGTCGCTCGGCCACGTCGGGTACGTGACCCGGCCGACGATCCTGCACCGTCAGCACGGCGGCAATGACACGGGGGTCAAGTCATGGGGGCCTCGCCACGTGCTGGCGCAGGCCCGGCGCGTCACCGATCGGCGGAGGTTCAATCAGCGCATGGCCCCCACGCTCGCCCAGGCGGAGCATCTCCTGCGCCGGTTCGAGGGTAGGTTGGCCCCGGACATCGCCGCAGCCGTTGGCGCGTACGCGGAGCTGCCGAACGTGTCCCCGCCGCGGCGATGGGCCCGTGTGGTCCGGCACGGGCTTTGGCAGCGGGGCATGGTCCGCAACCTCGGCTGGCTCTGGGCCGTCGGCCGGATGCCCCGCGGCCATGCCTGACTCCTTCGCCCGCGCGTCCTGTTGGCCCGTAAAAAAAAGTGAACACTCTGTGTGTCAGAGTGTTCACAAAGATCACCGGGCGCCGGGTTGGCCGGTCGTGCGGATGGTGACCGCACGGGCCGCGCAAACATCCAAACACCGTCGAAAAAAGGGCTGCTCCGCCACGGATATGCAACTATCTCGCGGCGGAGCAGCCCGCTGATTTGAGCGTCCCTGCCTCGTCTCTCCTTTCCCTCACGGCCTGGCCGCCCGCCCGTCCGTGCCGGGGGCCATCTCTCCCCTCTCCCCCTGTATAGCCCTCATTCCAGGCAAGGTTCTGGGTGGGGACTTTTGCGTGAGTCACACATGCCGGCCTGTCGGCCGTCCTTGCACATGTCTGAGTCGCGGTGATCAGCGCCGCCGGATCAGGGCCAGACCGCCCAGGGCCAGGAGCGAGAGGCTCGCGGGCTCGGGGATGACGGCCAGGCTGGCGGCGTCAACGCCGGCGCCGGTCAGTGCGGCGACGAAGGGGTTGATGTCCTGGACGTTGATGGGCCAGGGGTTGACCGAGCCGTCCTGCGTCGGGTCGATGGCCATCAGGACCAGGTCGAAGTCGCCGGCGGGGATGCTGGCCAGGGCCATGTAGCCCAGGAGGTCGGTGGTGTAGCCGGCGGAGTTGGTCAGGGCCTTGACGAAGGGGTTGATGTCCTGGACGTTGACCAGGCCGTCGA
>JADZET010000065.1 GCA_020850375.1 Phycisphaeraceae bacterium
CGGCGGGGATGCTGGCCAGGGCCATGTAGCCCAGGAGGTCGGTGGTGTAGCCGGCCTGATTGGTCAGGGCCTTGACGAAGGGGTTGATGTCCTGGACGTTGACGAGTCCGTCGAGGTTGAAGTCGCATAGGTACTGCGAGTAGTCCGGGCTGCCGGTGACAGAGAGACGGAAGTCGATGTTGTCGAAGAGGATGGACGGCGTCTCGGTGATCTTGCCGGCGTAGAGCCAGAAGAAGGGGTCGCCCTCGGAGTAAGCGACGGAGTAGATGACGACCGCGTAGTTGTCGTAGGTTTGGGTGAGGTTGGTGGTAAGGAAGTTCTTGGGGGCGGCTATCCACATGTCATCGCCGGGGTTGTCGGTCGAGACGGTGCGCCAGATGTTGAACTCGTCGGAGTAGTCATGGCCGGGGGGAGGGTTGTTCAGTGCGAAGGCGCCGAAGCTGCAATAGGCGAGGATGTCGCCATCAAGGTTCTCAGGGTTGTCATAGAGGATGGGGGTCATGAAATTGCCCGCGGAGCCGTCGGTGAGGTAGGGGGTGTCGTGAGGGAAATCGAAGTTCAGGCCGTAGAGGCTGACGTTGAACCAGGAGCCGGGATGGTCATCGAGAAGGTCTTGGAAGAAGTCGAAGGAGAAGGACATGGGCCCGGTGGTCTGGTTCGCGGGGGCGGGGATCCAGAGGCCCGTGCGGGAGCGGAAGAGGCTGTTCTCCATGACGTGGTTGCCGCTGCCGGGGTTGATCGGGTCGAGGGAGCGGTTGTAGGTGCCTAGGTCGCTGCCAGCCTGGGTGCCGTCGCCGCCGGTCTCGGCGAGGTTGTGGGGGTCGTTGTAGGTCGAGAAACCGGCGGTGGCGGCGGGATTGTCGGCCTGGGAGGGCGGACCCCACATGGCGAGCCAGCGGCTCCAGTCGGTGTCGATGTTGGAGCGGTGGATGGGGATGTAGGTGTTCGTGCTGTCGAGGCCGCCTGACATCTTAAGGTTGGCGGTGCTCTCGAAATCGCCGTTGGGGATCAGGTTGCCGGAGAGGGCGCCGGTGGCGGGGCCAGTCAGGGCCAGCAACAGGGCCGCGGTCAGGAAGGGGCGCAAGGACGTACGCATCAGATTCTCCTCGTGTGACAGCGTAGCTTTGTGATCAATCCAGGCCGCGTGACGAACGCGACACTTTCGATGGTTGTACGAGCAGACGGATCAAGAAACACAAGCGGCGAACCAGGCGCACTAGTTGCGACGGACGGAAACGATGTCTGGACACAAGGCCCGCGGGGACAGAGACACCTTGCTTTTGTTTTTATACCATCAGCATGACGTATGTGGAAGCAGAAAAAGGGTCAAAGTGCGATGAAACGATAAAAATGAGGATAGTTTCTGATTCGGTTTAAATTTAGATAAACCTGTGATTTTGATAGGTTTATTCTGTAAAAATCAGGCCAGACACAGGCGGATTTGGTGGGGAGGAGGGGAAGACTGGGGGGCATGAGGTGTCGAGTGGGCGAAAAACCCCATGCCCGGCGGGCACCAGCTTTGTCATAGCGGGGTGACGGCGGAGCGGGTGCAGATCGCCCAGGACCAGGAGCCAGAGGCTCGCGGGCTCGACGATGACGGCCAGACGCGCGGCAGCGACGCCGCGGACTCAATGAGCCTCCCGCGCTTCGCGCAGCCGGCACTCGAGCGCCTGAATCGCCTGGTGGAAGGGCTCTTCGAGATACGCGAGGTGGTCGGGCGCGTGGTGGTGATGGGTGACCGCTCCGGGCTCGTCATGACGGGCCGCCTGCCGGATGTGCTCGATTGAGCCGTGGATCAGCGTCAGCATGTACTGAGCGTTGCGCGGGTCGAACATCGCCCAGTCCCCGCCCACCGCCACGTAGACCGGCGACGTGTGGGCAAAGATCCCGCGCCGCCACTCGTCGTGGTGGCGATTGGGCGCCCCCGGCAACCCGCCGCATCGCGCGGCCAGCCACGTGTGGCCGCTCACCGGGATCTCGGCACTGACGGTCAGTTGCCCCGCCCCCCCGCGCGCCTGGCTCGCCGCGACCACCCGTCCCTCCTGCACGATTTCCAGTGAGTGCATCGGCAGAATGGATTGAGCATGAGCCTGTACGTGCAGCGTGCCTCCCCCCGCCGGCAGCCGTAGTGTGTCCCCGATCTCGCGGCCCTCGACCGTGAAACGCAGCAGCGGCCCACCGCTGAGGAACGTCCGACCGGCCCTCAGCGCGGCGCACCAGTTGTCGTAGCTGAACTCCTGGTCCTCGGGAATGTACGCGTACGTCCGGTACAGCCCCACCGGAACTTCGTTGGACATCTTGTCCGTCCCGCCCACCAGCGGCAGCCGGTACCCGCAGTTCAGATACCGGTAATATTCAAGGTGCTCGTAGTCGCCCTGACTGATCATCTCCACCGCGTCCGCCCGCCCCGTGGCGATCAGCGCCGCGGGCTCCCCGTTCGGCGTCGGCAGGTGCGGGATCACCACCGTCCCGCCCTGAGCGCGGCAGGCATCGGCCCACCGCGACAGCGTCGTCTCCAGGCTCCCCCCAAGCTCCGCCTCACGCGGACCATCCGAACACCAAGGCATCACGGGCCTCTTGAGCCCCAGCAGGCTCAGATGCCCCAGCATGTGCTGCCGATTCTCCTGCGAGCAATAGACGAGCGTCTGGCCATCCGCGCTCGACACCGGCCGCCCCACAAAATCCTCGCTGTTCGTGAACAAATGCCCCCACTGCGATTGCAGCAGATTCACCACCCGCAGGTCCTCGCCCTGCGCCTCGTACAACGCCCCTTGGGCCCCCAGAAAATGCACGTGCGTGTCCCCGCTGAACCAGCGACGCTCCGCCATGTTCGCCACCCGCTTCACGCGAAGCGTCAGCTCACGCTGCCCCGGCTCGATCCGAACCCTTGTCCGCAGCGGCTGGTATTCAAACCCCCGCGCCACGTCCACCACCACCTCCCCACGCGGCAGCCAGCCCTGGCAACGCCCGTCAATGTACGCGTACGTCACCTGACCCAGCCGCACGTCTCCCCCCACGTCCATGTGCCACGAGCCCAGATCCGAGTTGACATGCTGGTGATGCCCGTGCGGCTGGTAGGGGATCCCGTCCGGCGATCGAAACGACACCCGGCAGGGAATCGCCCGGCCCGTGTCCTCGTCCACCACCGTCGTGTGCACCCAGTTGCGGCCGGGATCGGCAAGCTCAATGCGAACACGCGGCGTGCTCACCCGCCCGCGCTCCTGAACCTTCCCCCAGTTCGCCCTGGCCAGCGTCCGGCCGTGGCTCTTGACTGTCAGCGTCGCCGATGCGTTCCCCGCCACCTGCACGTATGCGGCGACGCTCGTGGTGCTCGGACTCTCGCCCCAGCCCGCGTAACCGTCCCACGCCGACTCCCGCTCCGACTGCGACGGCAACGGATACGGGTACCCCGCAATGCCTCGATCCACCTGCACCGTCATATCAAACGGCCGGCACGCATCCCCCTTGCGCAACACGTCGATCCTCACCGACCGCGCCGGCTGCCGCGAGAAAGGATGCTCCTCGAGCCTGCTCAGCGTGATCCCCGCCAGCAGAAACTTCCTGCCCGCCGGCAACACCGTGATGCTCTGAATCTTCCTCCCCGGGTGCCGGTTCATCCACGGCCAGAGGCAATAGGACTGCGATAAACCCCCGTCCGCCTCCGTCTGACGCCGGCCCGCAAGGCTCCAACGCCCCTCGTAGCGCGGCATCAGACCCTGCTTGCAGTCGCTCGCGGCGACGAACGCCCCCTGACCCCGAGGCGGAAGAGCCGACACTTCGTACCGTTCCCGAACGGGCAACCGCTCCTCGCTCCCGTCAACGTATCGGACCACATACGTCGCCACCACACGCCCCGGCGCTTCGCCCTCCAACAGCCTGGATTCCAGCAGGCTGTGCACGAAAATCACGTGCCGCGCGGTCTTGCGGAGGGGCACCGTCACCCCCGCATCCATCCCCTCGCCGCCCTCGAACCCGATGTAGCATCGCCCGAGCGGACGCACGCGCTTGCCTGCCTTATCGGTCGGCGGATGCGTCCCGCCGATGCGCACCGGCAGCCCCCAGATCGTGAACCGCCCCGTGGCCGGCGGCGGGCCCACGGCCGCGAAAAAATCAACGCGACGGTTGCATTGACGCGTCAGGTCCAGGGCCTGGTAGTCGGGCATCTTCGACCTCCGCGACAGGGGCCTTCCGTTCCAGTGGCCTCATGATTACCCGCCTCGCCTCCATATTCAAGACGGCCACCCCGAGCAGCGGGGGGGGCGCCATACGGTGGAGTGCTCCCCGAAGACAGGGCGCGGGGTTGAGGTGGATTCGTCGCCGAACAGGAATATCGCTTCCAGATGACCACGGGCCCCTGGAAGCTGTCCCCCCCGAAGAGTTCGCGGCCTCTCATATCCCGTACACGTCCGTGCGGCAGTCGCGCAGGTGCGCCATGGGACCTTCCCGCGCTCGATCAACCTCCCGCAGGTCGATCGTCGTCAGCGAGCAATCGCCCTTCGAATCCGTTGTGTCGCGGATCACCTCGCCGCGCGGGCCGGTCACCAGAGACTGCCGTGGATGCGTAAAGACGATGAACATCTCGCTCTCGAATGACCGTGTGCGCATCATCGCCAGGTTCAGATCATCTCGCATGCCGTACGTCGGGTTGAAGATCACCCTCGCTCCCGCTCGGGCCAAGGCTCGAACCGTCTCAGGCCAGCGTCGATCCGCGCAGATCATCACGCCGAATCGACCGAAGTCCGACTCGAACACGCCGAGCCTGTCCCCGCGCGTGAATTTCTGGTCATGCGTCTGGCAATGCAGCTTGTCATACACGCCCGCCAACCGCCCCGCCCGATCGTAGACCAACGTGCTGTTGAAGACCTGTTCGCCCTCCCGCCGGGTGCAGCCCAGGACCACCCAGGTCCCACGAGCCGCGCACCACGCCGAAATGTCTTGGGTGATGGCCGACGTGGCCGGATCAACCGCCCAGCCCAAGAGATCCTCGCGCGTCACGGACGCTTCGGTGGCCGCGTAACCGTCGAGCACACACTCCGGCGTGACGACCGCGTCCACGTCCTGCCCCGCAAGCTGTGCGAGCACGCTCATCAACCGATCCGTGTTCCACCGCACCTCGCCCTTGCGGGGCTCGAAGCGAATCTGCGCCACATGGATGTCGTGCCTCATGCCTCACCTGCCGCCGGGGTTGTCCCTGCCCGTCCTCTGTGATGTCTCGATCGATGGCTCAGTCGAACCTCGACGCACGGATGCCTTGATCGTAGCACATGGCTGACGGGCATTGCTCTGCGGGGGACGGATCGTGTAGCGGCCGACCGCCGCCGGCACGATGAACGTCTCGGCGTAATGCACAACGAAGGGCGGGAACGCACCCTCCGGCGATTCCACGACGGCCTCCCGCCCCTGCACCAGATTCAGCACGTGCACCCCGCCTGCCGTCGTGCCCCCGGTGTCGTGCGGGACAGGCCCGGTGAACCAGTGTCGGCGGGTCTCGATGAACTGCAGTTCGTGCAGCCCCGTCCGCTGCTCGCGCCAGCCCTCGGTTACTGCCAGGTCCTCGATCCGATTGATGAGCTCTCGCGTCACCCATGAGGTGGTTCGCTCCCATTGGATCGCCCGTCGGCCACGCTCGATGTTCAGCGGTCGGGGACGGCCGTCCAGTCCCAGCCGCGCCCAGTCCCAGAGCTTGAACGTGAAGATGTAGGGGGTGGCGCTGATCTCCAGCACGACGCTGTTGCGGCCGGAGCAGTGGATCGTCCCCGCCGGGATCAGGAAATGGTCGTGCGCCTTGGCGGGGAAACGGTTGACATACCTCTCGGCGTCGAAGAGGGCGCCGCCGGCCTGCGCCCGGTGAAGATCCTGGAACATCCGCGCGGCATCGACGCCTTCCCGCAGGCCGAGATACACGCAAGCGCCCTCGCCGGCGTCCATCAGGTAGTAGCTCTCGTCCTGGGTGTAGGGCAAGCCGAAGGCCTGCCGGATCTGCGCCATCGGCGGATGAACCTGCAGGGAGAGGTTGCCCCCGCCCAGAGTGTCCAGGAAATCGAAGCGGATGGGGAACTCGTCGCCGAAGCGCGCGTGCACCGGGTCACCGAGCAGCTCGTGGGGGTGACGGTACACCAGGTTGACGCTCGGCAGCTCGAAGCGGTGCTCACCCAGGCCGAGCAGCAGCGAGTTCTCTTCCGGCACGCAATCAAAGCACCACGCATAGTTCGGCGGCTCGGGGTGGTTGTACCCGTCCAGCCCGCACACGCGGCGCAGCCACTGCCCGCCCCAGGGTCCCGGATCGAAGAACGGCACGAGCCGCAACGGCCGGTGTGCCGCCTCGTACAGTCCCCGACGCACGGCCTGCCCTTGAGCAAGCTTCGGCACCTGCCGCAGGGTCGTATCCAGAAAGAAATCCGCCCGCTCCAACAACGGCTTCTTCCAACGGTCGCACACACGCCAGTCGACGAAATAGGACCGCTTGTACTGCAGCGACGCATGGAGCGTCCGATTGTCCACGCCGAGATTGCCCACTTCATCCCGTCTCTGGCGCAACTGTCCCTCCCATCGCGGCATGTCCGCGTAGACCAGGGTGTGACCGGGGTGCACGGCCGTCGCCGCTTCGCCGACCACCAGCACCAGTCCCTCCGCCTGCTCGACCCGATGGCGCAGCGCCGCCAGCATCGGCGGATCGAGGAACTGATCCATCGTCAGGCCGCAGAGATACCCGAACAACGGGTCATCGCCGCCGAGGAAAGGTTCGACCAGCCGGTCGATCTCTTGCGCCGGACGGAACGCCTCTCGACTGTGGACGACCAGCGCCGGCTGCAGGCGACGACTCAGCTCGTGACAAACCTCCATGACGCGCACCCCCACGTAGCAGTCCACGACCACGACGTGCGCACCGCCATCGGCTGCCGTCTCGCGCAGCCGAGACGCGATCGCGTCCCAGCCCGCCACGCAGTCCGTGCCGGCGTTCACCGACGACACCGCCACGCACGGCCGTTGGTCGTAGTTCGGCCGGGCGATCTCGCGCCCACCACCGGATACCGCCGGCCCTTCTGAGCTCATTGCATCAATCCTGGCCATGGTGGGGTTTGCGATTCGGCTGCCCGGACGCGGCTTCATGCATGCCCGGCAGGCAGCCGCAACCGACCAGGGCCGCATCATCTCCGAGCGCCGCTGGGCACAACTTGGTCCGGCCCCACGGCGTCCACGCGTGGCGGTCGACGTACTGCTGGAACGTATCGACGATCCATGGTGAGCCCTGGACGATCCCGCCCCCCAGGACAATACGCTCAGATCCGTAGGCGTGGATGACGTTGACCACAGCGGCCGACCACACCGCCAGACTGTGCTCCCGCACCGCGACCGCCAGCTCGTCTCCGGCCTGGGCCCATGCCATCAGCCGGGCGTAGTCGAGCGTTCTCTCGGCCAGCCAGGGCGCGGTCAGGCCCCGTGCCTTCGCGATTGACGACGCGATTTCAGGCAGGCGGTCCGTCGATGCCTCAGCCTCCGCACACCCGACGTTTCCGCAACGGCACGGTCGGCCGTGCAGGTCCACGGTCAGGTGGCCGCCGAACATCCCCGCCAACCCGTGGCTGCCGCGCACCAATCGCCCATCGATCACTGCTGCCGCTCCGATTCCCGTGCCCAGCGTGACCATCGCGACGTCATCCGCGCCGACCCCGGCGCCAGCCATCCGCTCGCCGAGAAGTGCGGCGCGGGCATCATTCTCGATCCAGAGTGTCGCGCCCAGGGCTTGGGTCGCCCATCGAACCAGGTCCAGGTCGGGGGCGTCATCAAACTTCCCATTGGTGGAAACGACCCGTCGGCCGCGGCCATCCACCACGCCCGCGAACGCCAGGGCCACCGCGTGCACCTCGCGCCCGGTTCGATCCGCCCGCGGAAGCATCGCCCGCCAACGCTCAGCCATCGGTGTCAACAGCGGCGAGAGCCGCCGCCGATCACGCACCGCCAGCCCATCACGCGCCAGCAATCGGCCGTCTTGGATCAGCCCCAGCTTGATCGACGTCCCGCCGATGTCCGCCGCCAAGATGACCATGGCATCCCTCTGCCCCGGTTGGCGTGGAGGTGTCAGAATCGCCCTCCGCACCGGACACAGCCCCGATGTAATGACGCGCGATTGTAGCAAGCCCGCCTTGGCCTCCTAATCGTGGGTGGACCGGCATTGGCTGGCTTGCGGACAGGCCCGTCGTCATGACGCCGCGGGCGGGCAGCCGTCCGCCCACATCCCCAACACCGTACGCGACCGAAGTCCAGCACAGAAGCGTTCGTCCGAGATCCACGGGTTGCCGTCAGACTCACCTTATCTGCGAAACATCGCACCGCCGAAATCCGCCAAAGAGACGTTCGGCTGGAAGCCGCCCCCTTGGGCCGTGAAATGCGACATTCGGAAGTCTCTGCCCACGGCCAATCAAGCCAAAAGCCCCGCGATTGCGGGGCTTCTTGGATCGACGCGGCTCGCTCACCGAATCTAGACTTGGCGGAAAGCGGTGTGTGATCGGGGATACGTCAATCGGTCTCAGAATGGCGTTATTGATGGCAGATGTGTCAGGTGCCAAGCTCAGGCGGCATTCCGTAAGTATTTGACTTGCAGATCGTTACATCCATGTCAGAGAAGGTGGCCTGACATGGTAATCATATGGGCAGAGTCTGTTCTCTACCGCACCATTGACAGGGGACGGACCCTCCCTAGCGGCCGGATTCCCTCATTTCCCGACGTTGTCTTGGGGGGTGTCAGGTGTGTCGGATGTTGTTCTCGAGTCGGCCCTCGAGCGCCAAGGCCTTGGGGAACAGCACGTTGTTCTCTTTGTGGACATGCTGGTGCATGTCTTTTTCAAGGCGTTCGAGCCCGTCGAGCATGGCCCGATAGGTGTTGCACGCCCAGTCGGGCGGCTGATAGGCGTCGGTGGCCCGCCGCATGACCGCCAGAGCGTCGCCCGCCCGGTCGTGCTCAAGCTCCATCTGACGGATTGGATTGGCGATCGTGCCGCAGTGGAAAGTCAGGGGACCGTCGGCGCGTTCGAGTTGGCGGATCAGGGGGAAGAGGATCTGCTCTTCCTTCATCA
>JADZET010000066.1 GCA_020850375.1 Phycisphaeraceae bacterium
CCCGCTGCGCCCCGATCGAGGAGGCCGACGCCTCGGCCGTCACCTTCGTCGCCAACCAGAAGTACGCCCGGCTCATGAAGAAGACCAAGGCCGGCGCGGTCATCGTCAGCCCCAAGAACGTCGAGCGCGCCCCCGAGGGCCTGACCCTGCTGGTGGCCGATGATCCCTACTACGCCTTTCGCCAGGCCGTCGTCGCCCTGCACGGCTTCCCCGCCAATCCACTTCCCGGGGTGCACCCCACGGCCTGCGTCGACGCCTCCGCCAAGCTCGGCAAGGACTGCCACCTCGGCCCCTACGCCGTGGTCGCCGCCGGGGCCGTCGTCGGCGACCGGGCGATCCTGCACGCCCACGTCCACCTCGGCACGGGCAGCATCGTCGGCCCCGACACCGTCCTGCACCCGGGCGTGAAGGTCTATCACGACTGCACCCTCGGCGCCCGCGTGATCATCCACGCCAACTCCGTCATCGGCTCGGACGGCTACGGCTTCGCCACCCACAAGGGCGTGCACCACAAGATCCCTCAGGTCGGCACCGTGGTCATCGAGGACGACGTCGAGCTCGGGGCTCTCTGCTCCGTGCAGCGCGGCACCGTGGGCGTCACCCGCATCGGGGCCGGCACCAAGACCAGCGACTTCGTCGACATCGGCCACGGGGCCGTGGTCGGCAGGTGCAACCTGCTGGTGTCCTTCGTGGGCATCGCCGGCTCGGCCACGCTCGGCGACTACGTGGCCATCGGCGGCCAGTCCGGCGTCGGCGGGCACCTGTCCGTCGGTGACCGGGCCCAGATCGCCGCCCGCTCGGGCGTCATCACCGACGTGCCCGACGACGCCGCCTACGGCGGCTCCCCGGCCATCCCCATCGACCAGGCCAAGCAGGTCGGTATGGAGGTCGTCCGCCTGCCCGAGCTCGTCAAGGAACTGGCCCACCTTCAGCAGCGCGTCCGCGAGCTCGAAGAGCGGCAGCCCGACGCCTAGGCCGATCCTCAGACCCTCTCGCCGGCTCGGCGCAAAAAGAAGCCCACGTTCGTTGAACGTGGGCCTCCTGATTGTCGTTACCCGTCCCGCATCACGGAACGTCGGGCAGGCTGGCCATGGCCGTGGGGGTGGTCCGCGTCGGGCGGGCCGCCCAGACCTCGAGGGCCGGCGTGTCGCGCATGATCGAGTAGTTCGGGTCGAGCGAGACCATCGGCTCCCGCGAGACCGAGCACCCGCTGATCATGCCGCTGATCACCACCGCCGCCAGCATGAGCCAACACAACTTACTCATGTTCCACTTCCCGCAAAGGTGGCCATGAACGTTCAGTCCCGATCGTTCAAGGCCGGTGCGACAGTCCAAATCCACGCCGCCCTCGGGTGTTATCGGGCTGGCCTGGTGCGGGATTAACCATGCGGGCAAGCCGGGCGAAGATTCGCCCGTCGGCCCGAGGCGCAGGCCCGGCGACTGCTACAAATCCGGAAGTTCCCCACTGACTTGCACGAAATTCTTGCTTGACGGCTTGACAACTCGAAGCACGAAGAAGGCCGTCCCCGCCGGCGGGAACGGCCCGTGGTTCGTGTCCCCCGTCCGGCTGGGGCTATTGGCGGACCTGCTGGGCGATGGCCGAGGTGATGTCCACCGCCGTGTCGAACAGCAGGATCTGGTCGCCCTTGACCAGGACCACCTTGAGCCCCTGCGCCGCCGCCACCTGCTGGGCCGCGGGCAGGATCTCGGCCCGGAACTTGGCGATGATGTCCGAGCGGATCTTGTTCCGACGTTCGAGGACCTCCATCTTGAGCTTCTCCACCTCCGCCGCGGCCTGCTGCTGGACCGCCGCCAGCTTCTGACGCTGCTCGGGCGTGGGGTTGGGACCGAAGCTCTGGGCCATCTGCTGGAGCTGCGGGGTGTAGGTCTGGCTGAGATGTTCAGCCTGCTCGCGCATTTCCTTGTTCAGGGCCTCCGCCTGCGCCTGGGCCTCCTGCTGAAGGGCCACGTCGCGGCCGATCGCCTTGGCCAGGGCGTCGAGATCGACCACCGCCACGCCCCCGCCCCCGGAAGAGGCATCCTGCGCCCCGGCCTGGCCGCAGCCCGCCATGGCCAGGATCGTCGCCGTCAGCCCCGCCAGAACCGTCGTCGTCCACGTCGCCCGCATCGCTTGCGCTCCTTCGCTGGTTCGTTGTGAAAATCGACGTGGGCATTCCCACGTCGCACGCGCAGCATACCGCGCGATCCGCCCTCCCGCCGGATCCATGAAAAGGGGGATGACCCATGGGCGATAGGGACGTATCCTGGTGGGGCTCGTCCACTCGATCGTCCGTAGATTCGCTCACCCCCTGGACGGGGCCGCCGATGGCCGTTCGAAGTGCGAACAAGACCTCCTGGCCCGCTGGCCCCGGCCTCTTCGCCGAGGCGCACCGGGAGTCTGTCGCTTCGCTGCCAGCGGCGCCGCCGACGCCGGCCCGACGTTCCCCCAGAAGGACGGCCGCGATGCGCCTGTGCGTCCTGGCCAGCGGCTCGGGAGGCAACGCCAGTGTCCTGCGCGTCCGCGGCCGGTCGTGCGTGATGCTCGACCTCGGCCTGGGCCCGCGCGTGCTCCGTCACCGGCTCGATCAGGCCGGCGTGAGCCTCGCCGACATCGCCGCGGTCTGCCTGACCCACCTCGACCACGACCACTTCCGTCCGACCTGCATCCCCATGCTCCTCGAGCATGGCGTGAGGGTCCATCTGCACCGCTGGCACGTCCAGGACTTCATGACCCTTCCGGGGGCCGCGGACCTCTCGGCCGCCGGCCTGCTTTGTGTCTTTGATGGCGAGTCCTTCGAGCCGTATCCCGGCGTCACGGCCCGGCCGATCCACCTGCCGCACGACCTCAAGGGCACGATCGGCCTGCGCGTCGAGGCCGACGGCGTCAGCCTGGGCTACGCCACCGATCTGGGGACCGTCCCGCCGCAGATGATCGACATCCTGTCCGAGTCCGGGGGTGTGGACGTGCTGGCGATCGAGAGCAACTACGACCCCGACCTCGAGCTCGCCTCGGGCCGGCCCGCGTTCCTCAAGCAGCGCATCATGGGCGGGCGCGGCCACCTCTCCAACGACCAGGCCTTCGCCGCCGTGCGGGCCATCGCCCGTTGCTGCGCCGACGGCCGGCCGCGCCGCGTCGTCCTGCTGCACCGCAGCGCCCAGTGCAACCATCCGACGTGCATCCACCGCACCTTCGCCCAGGAGCCCGCCCTGGCGGCCCGGATCGTCCTGACCGAGCAGCGCCGCCGCACCGCCTGGATCGACGTCGGCGCGTCCCACGCCGGCCAGATGTCTCTTTGGCTCGATTAAATTGAGGCTTGGAGAGGGAACAGGCTCACGCCCCGACCGGCGCCAGCTGCGTCTGCGTCAGCACGCGATAGGACCGGCATCGCTCGAGCAGCTCGCTGTGCCGGCCCATGTCGGCGATCCGGCCGTACTCCATCAGCACGATCAGGTCGGCGTCGATCACCGTGCTCAGCCGATGGGCGATCACGAAGGTCGTCCGGCCCTGACGGACGCGTCGGATGGCCTGGTTGATCTTGGCCTCGGAGTCGGCATCGATCTGGCTGGTGGCCTCGTCAAGGATCAGGATCGACGGGTCACGCAGGATCGCCCGTGCGATGCAGATCCGCTGTCGCTGCCCGCCGGAAAGCCCCACGCCATCCTCGCCGAGGAGTGTGTCATAGCCCTGCGGCAGATCCTGGATGAACTCGTGGGCCATCGAGAGCTTCGCCGCCGTCACCACGCGATCCATCGACTCTTCCCGCCGGCCGTAGCGGATGTTGTCCGCGATCGAGCCGGCGAAAAGCACGCTCTGCTGACTGACCACGCCGATCTGCCGACGCAGCGACC
>JADZET010000067.1 GCA_020850375.1 Phycisphaeraceae bacterium
GCAGCATGATCGCCAGGATGCCCACGGCCGCGACGGTCACGTGCCAGGCCGGGTCGTCGCGGGCGATCAGGTGCTGGTGCAGCAGGACCAGGCTCGCCACCGTGCCGGCCGCGCCGGGCGAGGGCAGCCCCCGGAAACGCGACTGATCGCGCTGGGGGTTGCGCGCCGCCTCGGTGTTGTACCGGGCCAGGCGCAGCGCGGTGCAGGCCACGTAGACGCACGCGATCAAGAGGGCCGCCCGGTCGAAGTAGCGGTCGCCGCGGATCGTCAGGAACGGGTTCTGCACGCCGGCGATCTGCACCGCCATGAAGGCCGGCGCCACGCCGAAGCTGACCATGTCCGCCATCGAGTCGAGCTGCTCGCCCAGGTCGCTGGTGCTGCGCATCAGCCGTGCGATCTGGCCGTCGAAGGCATCGAAGAGCATGCCCAGGAAGACGCATACCGCCGCGAGCGTCATGGGCGAGAGATTCAGCGGCAGGTCCGACGGCTCGAAGGGCCGGCTGGCCAGGAACACCGCCATGAACCCCGCCAGCGCGTTGGCCAGCGTGCAGAGCGTCGGGAACACCGCCACGCTCCGCCGCGACAACAGGCTGCCCGGCGGGTCGAGCTCGGAGCCGTTTGCCGGCGACGACAGGTCCTCTTCGGGCGATGGGTTGCTTGTCATGTTCGCACCATTCTAGACTGTTTGACCGATCCGTCCTCTTCGGCTGCCTGCCATGAACTCACCGCTGCACCCGAGCATTGCGTCCCTGACGCCCGTGATCCCGCGGTGGCGGCCGCGTCTGCTGGCCCTGCTGCTGGCGCTGCCGGCCGCGGGCCTCCTGGCCGTGGCCCTCTACCTGACACCGGACCCTTCGGGCATCGGCACGCACACCGAGCTGGGCCTGGCCCCCTGCGCCTGGCTGGGAACGACCGGCCTGCCCTGCGCCACCTGCGGCATGACCACCGCCACCAGCCTCGCCGCCCACGGCCGACTCATCCACGCCTTGGTCACCCAACCCGCCGCGGCCCTGCTGGCCCTGGCCTGCGCGATGCACCTTCTGTTGTGCGCCTACGCCGTCGCCACCGGGGCCGACATCCTGACCCCGCTGCGCCGCCTGCCCCGGCCGCGGACGCTGGTGATCGTCGGCCTGGTGGTGCTGGCGGCCTGGATCTATACACTAAGCCTGACCCTGATGAGAACGAACCCATGAGCCAACGCACTTCGCCGATGTCGGGCCGATGCTGGCGGGCGGCGTGGGCCCTGGTCGTCCTGGCGACGATCACCGGATGCCCCGTCCGGACCAACCCCTCGGGCGCCCCGCTCGACAGCGGCAAGAAGGTCTTCGTCCGCGCCCAGCACCGCGGCCTGGACAACCACTCCGTCGCCGTGCTCGTCGCGGCCGACGACGCGGTGATGCTCTACAACCCGCAGGCCGTGGCCAACGTCACCCGCGCCGTGGCCGGCGAGCTGAGGCTTCGCGTGGCGGGGGCCTCCGTGGTCGATCCAACCAAGACCGCCGCGTTCACTCAGGAAACCCCCACCTGGTCGATCTGGCCCTACCGCCGGCTGCTGGACCGCCTGGGCGTCGAGCGTCTGCTGATCGTCGACCTCAACCACTACCAGCTCCACGATCCGGGCAACGACCACCTCTGGCGCGGGATGGCCGACGCCACCGTCACCGTCATCGGCGGTGAGCCGGCCACCCCCGAGGCTGCCGCCTCAACCGCGACCGACGGACGTGACAACCCCTCCTTCACCGCCCAGGTCCGCGTCGAATTCCCGCGCAACAACCGCTTCGGCGTCCTGGACGCCGACCCCAAGACCATCGAGCTGGGCCTGAACCGCGCCCTGGGCGCTCAGGTCATCTACCTCTTCTACGACCACGAGGAAGTCCGCTAGTGCATCCCTCCCCCCGGAAGCTGGACCAACGGCGGATCGAACGTGCCGAGGCGCTGAACTGCAGGGCACGCAGGATGCGTGCTCTACTCCTGGGTGTTTCTTGGCTTCTGGTGCTCGTGGGCTGGGTCGCCGGCTGCGCCGGCACGGCCTTCCTGGCCGGGACGGTGACACAAGAGAAGATCAAGGCTCGCTACGAACTGCCCGAGGGGCCGACGCTGGTCCTGGTCGATGATCCCGGCCGGCGTCTCGGCGGCCCGATGTCCGCCGCCGCCGTCGCCTCGCGGATTGGCTTTGACCTGACCGAACACAAGGCCGTCAGGCGTGAGAATCTGATCGACCAGGCGCGCCTGGCCACGCTCTCGGTCGAGCTGGCCGAGGCCTACCCCACCACGCCCATCGATCAGATCGGCCGGTCGCTGGGGGCGAACACCGTGATCTACGTCTACGTCGAGTCCGCCAGCTACCAGCAGGAGCCGGGCCTGGTCCGTCCCACCGCCTCGGTGCTGGTCAAGGTCATCGAGGCGCGGACCGGCCAGCGACTCTTCCCCACCGAGGCCCATGTACCGGCCGGCGGCGCCCAGGTCGTGGACCACGGCTGGCCGATCCGTGTCAACACGCCGATGATGAATCTCGGCCGGGACATCCCCTCGAACAGCGCCCTGGCCATCAGCCAGATGGCCGACGTGATCGGCCGCGAGGTGGCCATGCTCTTCTACGATCATGAGCCGGCCCGGCCCGCCTCCTGAACACCGCGCGAGTGCGACGCGGGGGGATGATCGATGCGTGTCCTGCACCTGTTCGATGGACGCAGCACCTCGGCCAAACCGCTGACCCTTGGCGGCGCGCCGATGCGTCTGGCGATGCTGGCCGACACCTGGGGACGCCTGGGTGAAATCGAGCAGGAGCTTCTTCTCGTCGGAGGCGCGGCTGTGGCGCGACAAGCGAGGTCGCAGGAGTTGACGCCTTTCGCCCGTATCCCGGGCGGGGGGCTGGGCGTCCTGGCCGTCCGCGCGGCGCTGGGCCGGCATCGTCGCGCTCCTGCCACGGCGGCGCTCCACGAGACGGGGCATGACGTGGTCCACGCCTGGTCACCGGCGATGGTGACGGTCGCCGCCATGCTCCTGCCGTCAACACCTCGTCTGCTGACCGCCACGGACGTGCCATCCTCGGCCACCGCCAAGTGGGTCCGCGTGCTGACCCGCGACGGCCCGGGAAGGACCGTCGTGCTGGCGGCCTCGGCGAGCATCCGACGCGCGTACCTGAGGGCGGGTGTGGATGAGTCGGCCGCGCACCTGGTCCGGCCGGGGGTGGACATGTCGCGGATCGAGCTGACGCGACGCGACGCGTTGCGCCGGGGTTGGGGCCTGGACACCAACGGACCGACGACGGTCCTGGCGACGCTGGCGGATCACCCGCGGGACGTGCCGGCTTGGCGGATGCTGCGCCTGGCGACCCAGGCCGTCCATCACCCCCGCTGGCCGCGCGAAAGGAAAATGCTTGTGCTGCTGCACCCGGACCAGCCGGGGGCGGTGGATGCCGTACATGAATGCGCGCAGTGGCATCCCAATCTGACCGCAACGATCGAAACGAAAGTAGAGCCCTGGCGCCTGTTATCAGGCTCCGACATCGGGATCGCACTCGAGTCGGCGCCCACGCTCTGCCTCGGATGGGCGATGGCGGCTGGGTTGCCGATTCTTGCCACGGCCACCTATCCGGTCTGTGAGATCCTTGAGGACCGGCACTCGGCCATGCTGGTCAAGCCCGGCGACGCATCGGCGATGGCTTCGAAACTGGTCGAAGCGGCCCTGGATCGCGCGACCGCCTGGACGCTCCGAGACACTTGTCGCCACGAGGCTTACAGCTATTTCCCTCGCACGCGGTACTGTGAAACGATCGCACGGGTCTACGCCCAGATCGCTGATGACCAGCCCGTCGACGTGCCCGAGCCGACCGTCACCGGCGGCCTGCGTTTTCATGGACGCTCCTGACGTGCTTTGCATCCATGAACTCCGTACGATCTTGTCGGCTAAAATTTTGACACAACGCGCCGCCTCAGCGAAGGACTGCGTCCATCCGCGCGCAGTGTTTTTCCAATTTCTTGGCTGTTTTCTCCTCGATCCAGCCGGGACACGACAGACGTTTCCTGAGCCGGCGCCGGTCAAGTGACCCCGCGTAACTGCCGATTAAAATAGTACACGCACTCACTGAACATGACGTCGGGATGGGCAGTCGCTGTAAGGCTGCGCGAGGACTGGTGCGATGAATTCGGCCTTGCTCGACCGTATCCTCAAGTCTCCTCGGCTGCCGACGCTGCCGGCGATCGCCGTCGAGGTGATCCAGCTCGTCCAGAACGACGAGGTCAGCGTCAAGCAGATCGCCGAGACCATCAGCCACGACCCCGCCCTGTCCGGCAAGATCCTCAAGACCGTCAACTCGAGTTTCTACGGCCAGGCGTATGAGATCAGCACCATCTCGCACGCCCTGGTGATCCTGGGCCTGAGCAGCGTCAAGACCCTGGCGTTGAGCTTCAGCCTCGTGAGCAACCTGCAGATGTCGGACCAGAGCGGGTTCGACCACATGAAGTTCTGGAAGCGGAGCCTCTACTCCGCGGCCGGGGCGCGTGAGCTGGCCAGGCGACTCAACCTCCCGCAGCAGGAAGAGGCCTTCCTCGGCGGCCTGCTGTCAGACCTGGGCATGCTCGCGCTCAACCAGACGCTCGGCAACGACTACCGCGAGATCGTCCACGAGGCGGCCGGCGATCACATGAAGCTCCGCCAGCTCGAACGCGAGAGACTCGATACGGACCACGCCGAGGTCGGCGCCGCGCTGGGCCAGCACTGGCACCTGCCCCAGGTGCTCGTCGAGCCCATCCGCCATCACGAGGCCCCGGACGCCGGCCCGCAGCCGCTGATCAACGCCATCCGCTGCGTCGCGATGGGGCACCTCGCCGCCGAGGTCTTCTCCGGCGAGAACAAGCACAAGGCCGTCGCCCGCTTCAACCGCCAGGCCTCGAAGTGGTTCGAGCTGACCGACCTGGACACCGAGCCGATGCTCGACCAGATCCACAAGGCCACCATCGAGCTGCGGCGACTGTTCGACCTGAAGATCGGCGAGATCGAGAAGCCCGACGAGATCCTCGCCCGGGCCAACGACGCGATGCTGCAGATCAACCTCCAGCAGCAGCACGAGTCGACCGTGCTCCAGGAGCAGAACACCAAGCTCGAAGAGATGGCCAACTCCGACCCCCTGACCGGGGTGGCCAACCGCCGGCGATTCAACGAGTTCCTCCAGGAGCACTTCGAGCAGACTCTCAAGCCGGGCAAGCCCCTGAGCCTCTTGGTGATGGACGTGGACTTTTTCAAGAAGTTCAACGACACCTTCGGCCACGCCATGGGCGACCGGATCCTCGTCGAGCTCGCCACGGTGCTGCAGAAGAACGCCCCGCGGGGCTGCCTGGTGGCCCGCTACGGCGGGGAGGAATTCGCCGTGGTGCTGCCGGGCATCGACCGCGCCACCGCCACCCGCTGGGCCGAGCAGACCCGCCGGGGCATCGCCGAGTCCACACTCGTCCATGACGAGCAGGGCCAGGCCCTCAAGATCACCCTGAGCATCGGCGTGGCCACCGCCGAGGGCGAAGCGCTCTGCTGCCCCGAGCGGCTGTTCAAGGCCGCCGACCAGGCCGTCTACGCCGCCAAGACCTCCGGCCGCAATTGCGTCCGCATCTTCGCCCCCCGCGCCCAGGCCAAGCCCCTCCAGTCCGCCAAACCCACCGCCTGATTCTGTTGACTACGACGCCGACTGCGTCTGCATCTGGTCCGTGTCGACCAGGCCGTCCTGCATGCGCACCACGCGCTGGCAGCGGCGGGCGACGGTCGGGTCGTGCGTGACCATGGCGATGGTCAGGCCCTGCGCGTGCAGCTCATCGAACATGTCCAGGATGGCGCGGCCGGTGGCCGAGTCGAGGTTGCCCGTGGGCTCGTCGGCCAGCAGCAGGCTCGGCTCGGCGGCGAGCGCGCGGGCGATGGCCACGCGCTGCATCTGCCCGCCCGAGAGTTGATTGGGTCGGTGGTCGGCTCGGTCCGCCAGGCCGACGCGCTCGATGGCCTTGTGGGCCATCTCGTGCCGGCGGTGCGGGTGCACGCCCTGGTAGAACAGCGGCACCTCGACGTTCTGCTGCACCGTCAACTGGGGGATGAGGTTGAAGGCCTGGAAGATGAAGCCGATGTGCTTGCCGCGGACAGCGCTCAACTCGTCGTCGTCGAGCTCGCGGGTGTTGCGGCCGGCCAGCAGGTACTCGCCCCCGCTGGGCTTGTCCAGGCAGCCGAGGATGTTCATCAGGGTGCTCTTGCCGCTGCCGGACGGGCCCATCACGGCCAGGTACTGGCCCCTGGGGATGTCCAGGTCCACGCCGCCGAGGGCGCGCACCGGGGGCACCGCTCCGCTGAGCTGGTAGACCTTCTCGACGCGATTGAGCTGGGCGACACACTCCATCGGGCGGAACACCTCGCTGCTGGATTCTACAGCCCGGGACGCCGGAGTGTTCGTGGAGAGCTAGGTTGAAGGCGGATCGCCACCCGCCCCGGGAAGCCCCGGAACCCCCGGAACCCCCGGAGGCGATTGCTCGGCCGCCAGGTCGTCGGCGTCCTTGAAGACCTTGCCGTAGCGGAACGTCACCAGCCGGCAGGACGGGCAGCGGTAGGCCTCGAGCTTGGACAGCCGCATCCACGTCGTCGTCCCCGGCAGCGCCCGGGCGAAGGAGAGGAAGCCGTAGCGCTCGTCGCGCGTGAACCAGTAGATCCCCCCGTGCGTGGGGATGAAACCCTCGATCATGCGTGCGCCGCACTCGGGACATTTCATGGGCGGGATCGGCCGTGCCCCCAAGGCTCCGACGACCAACGCCAAGTCTACCGCGAATCCTCCGACGGAAGTCGCCCCAGCCTGAAAAAAGGTGAAGTTTCAGCTCACGCCCCCGCTCCCATCCGCCCGTCGCCGGACGGCGCCGTTTAGTTGCCTCGGGCGGGCCCGTTCGATACCATCAATCTTTCCTCGCGGGGCCGTAGCTCAACTGGGAGAGCGCTACGTTCGCAATGTAGAGGTTGCCGGTTCGATCCCGGTCGGCTCCACTTTTCCCCCAGGCTCGATCGCAGGCCCGCCCCGCGGGCCTGTTTGTTTCTGGCCGCCAGATGCCTCGCCCTCGAAACGGAGACGCCTTGCCATGAGTGCACCCGGACCGACGCCCCTTGGCCTCGAACCCTCCTTCGGCTTCGGCGACCGCCTGGGCACGGCCACGCCCGGGCACCTCGCGGCCCTGATGGGCAAGGGCGGAGCCTTCCGGGGAATCCGGGGGATTTTCGCCCAGCAGTCGATCCGGGAGATGACCCGCACCCGCCGCACGCCCGAGCAGGTCATGGCCGCCGCCCAGCAGGCGCTGGACCGGGCCGACTATTCGCACGCCTGGGGGGCGGACGCCGACCACCTCAAGACGCCCGGCGACGTGGACGTCACCGCCGCGGCGGGCTTCGTCTTCTTCACCATCGACCCCTCCGAGCACGTCGACCCGCAGGCCGACACCTACCCGGCCGGCCAGGGGGCGTTGCTCGATCAACGGTTCGGCAACGTGCGTGAACAGGCGCCATGGGTCGAGAGCTACCTCGGCAAGACCCTGGCAGTTCCCGGCGGGCCGACGATCGAATTCGACCCCGTGACGGTCCAGCGGGCGGCCGTCAAATACGGCCGGGCCATCGCCCACACCATCAGCCTCGCCCGGCACATCGCCGCCGTCATGGCCAAGCGCGACAAGGCCTTCGAGATCGAGCTGAGCGTGGATGAGACGCCCCAGCCCACGACGCTGGCCGAGCACTACATCATCGCCGACCAGCTCCGCCGGGCCGGCGTCCAGATCGTCAGCCTCGCCCCCCGCTACGTCGGGGACTTCGAGAAGGGCATCGACTACAAGGGGGACATTGCGGCCTTCGAGCGTTCGCTGGCCGACCACGCCGCCATCGCCCGACACCTCGGGCCCTACAAGCTCAGCCTGCACTCGGGCTCGGACAAGCTCTCGATCTATCCCAGCTTCGCGCGGATCACCGGCGGGCTGTTCCACGTCAAGACGGCCGGCACGAGCTACCTCGAGGCCCTGCGGGTGGCCAGCCGGCATCAGCCGGAACTCTTCCGCAAGATCGTGGATTTCGCCCGCGGCCGGTTCGAGACGGACAAGGCGACCTATCACGTCAGCGCCGCCCTGGGCCGCGTGCCGGCTCCCGCCCAGGTGGCCGACCAGGCCCGCCTGGAGAAGCTCTACCTCGACCAGAACGACGGCCGGCAGATCCTGCACGTGACCTTCGGCTCGGTCCTGACCGACGCCGATCTCGGCCCGGCCGTGCACCAGGTGCTCACGGAGAACCCCCAGACCCACCTGGAGGTGCTGCAACTGCATTTTGAGAGGCATCTTGCGGCCCTGGCGTCCGGACTTGGCGCGTAAAGGCGGTGATGGGCATGGCTTGAGGCCTTGCCAAGCTTGACGCCCCCCTGGGGGACCGTTAAGCTTCCTCACTTATTCCTAAGCAGCTCCAGCCACGGCAC
>JADZET010000068.1 GCA_020850375.1 Phycisphaeraceae bacterium
AGTTCCGGGGTCGCGTCCTCTGGGCGCGGCTGAACCTGAACAACCCCAACGCCACGGCGGTCAAGATCGCCCGCTCGGAGCTGTCGGCCGTCTGCCACGCCGTGGGGGTCATGCAGCCACGCGACAGCGTCGAGCTGCACAACCTGCCGCTGCTGATCACCGTCAAGGTCAAGAAACGCACCGACAACGATGAGCTGACCAACGAGATCAAGGGCTATGAGCCCAAGTCGGCCGCGGCCGGACAGCCGCAGCAGGCGCCGGTGACCCATCACACTCCGCCCTGGAAACGCTAACCCAAGGAGCCTCACATGACATGGTTCATTGCCTTGATCGTTCTCTGGATGGTCAGCGCACCCTTGAGCTACGTGATCATCAGACGCGATCAGATTGCCATGTTCGGCAAGTGGAAGCGTGTCGACCGGGTGGCCACGTTGGGGCTTTCGCTGGTGTACGGCCCCCTCGCCCTGATCATCATCGGTGCGGTAATCGCGGTCACGAAATTCGCCGCCTCGGGGTGGGCTAACAAGGAGGTGAGGTGGTGAGGCTCGTGTTGCCCTATCCCCCGAGCATCAATCACTACTGGCGGCATTTCCGGGATCGCACGGTGATCAGCCAGGAGGGCTGGACGTTCCGCCAAGACGTCCAGGCCCTCCTGGCCCCCGGAACCCCCGCCCCCGGAAGAGCAAGCGGGGGTCCCCGCAAGCCGCCCTCGGGCGGCCGCGTCGCCCTGGCCATGGACGCCTTCCCTCCGGATCGGCGGCGGCGCGACCTGGACAACCTCCAAAAGCCTGTGCTCGACGCCCTCGAGCACGCGGGTGTTTACGAGGACGACAGCCAGGTTGACCTGTTGGTCACACGTCGCAGCGACGTGATACCTGGCGGGTGCCTGGTGGTGCGGGTGATGGATTTTCCCCTGGCGCAATGCCCGGTCTGCGGCGCGGAGATGAATTGATGGAGTTGCGCCCGTACCAGGCCGAGGCGGTTGCCGCCGTTTACGACCACCTGCGCACGCGGTACGACCACCCCTGCGTGGTGATCCCCACAGGCTGTCACGCCGCCGGGCATCCCATCCTGATGTATGACGGGTCGCTCAAGCCCATCGAAGACGTTCGGGTGGGAGACCAGGTGATGGGCCCTGACAGTCGGCCGCGCAACGTGCTGGCGTTGTGCCGGGGCGAGGACGAGTTGTACCGTATCACCCCGCTGCGCGGCGAGCCGTTCGTGGTCAACGGCGATCACGTCCTGTCACTGGTATGCACCAATGAGGGCAAGGGGCGGTTCCCCTCGCAACGCCAAGGCGGTGAAATCGAAAGCGTCAGCGTCCGCGACTGGCTCTTACGCCCCCGGTCGTGGCGGCATCTCCGCAAGCTCTACCGCGTTCCGGTTGGTTTCCCCGGCCATGGCTGCCTGCCGATCCCGCCATATGTACTCGGCCTGCTGCTCGGCGACGGCAGCCTCGAGGCGCAAACCACATCCCTGACCACGGCCGACGAGATTACCGCCCGGGCATGGATCGGGTATGCCGAGTTGGCAGGCTGCCAGGTCAGCGTTCGGGATGTTGGAGGACGATGTCCAACCTACATGTTGCGCAGGCTCGAGGGCAAGCACAACGTAGTCACCGAAGCGCTTGATGCGTTGGGGTTGGCCGGGACGAACTCCGCCACCAAGTTCATCCCCTCGTCCTACCTGATTGCGTCACGGCACGACAGGTTGGAACTGCTCGCCGGCCTAATCGACAGCGACGGAGCGGCCAACAAGAGTGGCATCGACTATGTGACCCAGTCACGGGAATTGTCGGCGGACCTGGTGTTCCTGGCACGAAGCCTTGGGTTCTGGGCCCAAGCGACGCGGAAGTACTCGACCTGCCAGACGGGTGCCGGCGGGTGGTTCTACCGCGTCTCGATCTGGGGGGATTTCAGCGAAGCGCCGATCCGGCTGCCGCGACGCGTTCCGGCCGAGCGGCGGATGCACAAATCCCCGTTGCGGACCGGTTTTCATGTCGATCCCGTCGGCCGCGGGCGATTCTATGGTTTTGTGCTCGACGCGGATCACCTCTACGTCGATGGGCACTTCATGGTCCATCACAACAGCGGCAAGACACCGGTGATGGCCACGATCTGCCGGGACGCCGTGCAGCAGTGGGATGGACGCGTGCTGATCCTCGCCCATGTCAAAGAACTGCTCGAACAGGCCGTGGACAAGCTCCACACCATGGCCCCGGACCTGTGGAACCGGATCGGCGTCTACTCGGCGGGCCTTAAGAGCCGGGACACGGAGCACCCGATCATCGTCGCCGGCATCCAGAGCGTGTACCGCCGTGCCGCCGAGCTGGACCGCTTCGACCTGATCCTCATCGACGAAGCCCACATGCTCCCCCCGGAAGGGGAAGGGATGTACCGCACGTTCCTGGCCGAGGCACGGGTGGTGAACCCCCACGTGCGTTTGATCGGCCTGACCGCCACGCCGTACCGCATGTCGACGGGCATGATCTGCGGGCCGGCCCCGGAACACCTGCTCAACCACGTCTGCTTCGAGGTGGGCGTGCGTGAATTGATCGTGCAGGGTTACCTCTGCCCACTGAAGACCAAGGCCGGCAGCCGCAAGGCGGACTTCCAGGGCCTGCACCTGCGGGGTGGCGAGTTCATCGCCGGCGAGGTCGAAGCCCTGATGGACGATGACACGCTGGTCGGCTCGGCCTGTCGGGAGATCGCTAGCTGCACGCAGGACCGGCGCTCGGTGCTCATCTTTGCCGCCGGTGTTCAGCACGCCCAGCACGTCCAGCGTGTCCTGGGCGAGATGGGCCGCGAGTGCGGGCTCGTCTGTGGGGACACGCCGAGCGTCTTTCGGGACCAGATCCTTAAACGTTTCCGGGAGGGGGACCTGAAGTACCTGGTCAACGTCAACGTGCTGACCACGGGCTTCGACGCGCCCAACGTCGACTGCGTGGCCCTCCTGCGGCCGACGAACTCGCCGGGCCTCTACTACCAGATGGTGGGGCGCGGCTTCCGTCTGCACCCGGGCAAAGAGAACTGCCTGGTGCTGGACTTCGGGGGCAACATCGTCCGGCACGGGCCCGTGGATGCCCTGGAGATCAAGGATCGGTCGCCGGGCGGCACGTCGGGTGGCGAAGCACCGGCGAAGGAGTGTCCGCAATGTCAGGCGGTGGTGCACGCGGCCTACAGCCTCTGCCCCGAGTGCGGGTTTGCCTTCCCGCCGCCGCAGCGGAGCCAGCACGATCGGTCGGCGTCGACGGCGGGCATCCTGGCCGGTGAAGTCACCGACACCGAGCATGCCATCAGCGACGTCTACTTCAGCGTCCATGTCAAGCGCGACGCCCCCGAAGACCACCCGCGGACCCTGCGGGTCGATTACCGCGTGGGATTCAACGACTACCGCAGCGAATGGGTCTGCTTCGAGCACCCGGACAACAGCTACGCCCGCGCCAAGGCTGCGGCGTGGTGGAAAGCCCGCTCCCACGAGCCGGTCCCGGCATCGCTCCAAGAGGCGGTGGCCCTTTGTGAGGCGGGCGGCGTGGCCCCGACGCTGGCGATCACCGTGCGCTCCGTGGCCGGCCAGAAGTACGACCGGATCGTCCGGCACCGGCTGGGGCCGATCCCGCCGGCAGCTAGCCCTGGGGGTGAGTGCGACGACCGCGAGCTGCCGCAGTATGCCGGGCCACCCGACGAGGACATTCCCTTTTGACCACCGAGCCCAACAGCCTCCATCGCGCCGCGGCGGGTTACCTGGCCGCTGGCCTGTGCGCCCTGCCGGCGCTGCGGGCCGCCAAGCGCCCGGCGGTGGGCTCGTGGAAGCGCTACCGCCAGCGGCTGCCGACCGAGGCGGAGCTGTCGGCATGGTTCGCCAACACCGATCCCGGGCCCGACGCCGTGTGCATCCTCTGCGGGCAGGTCTCGGGCCATGCCGAGATGATCGACTTTGACGCCCAGGGGGAGCTGTTTACCGCGTGGGCGGCACGTATCCAGCCCGATCTCCTGGCCCGGCTGGTCCTTGAAACCACCCAGCGGGGCGGCCGGCACGTCTTCTACCGCTGCCAGGGCCCGGTCTGCGGCAACATGAAGCTGGCCCAGCGGCGTTCCGGGGGCGAGGGGAACAAGGTCGTCACGCTCATCGAGACCCGCGGCGAGGGCGGGCTGTTCCTGTGCTCGCCGACGGAGGGGTATGAAATCATCCAGGGGGACCTCTCTCAGCCTCCCGTGCTGACCGAGGCCCAGCGGGACGTGCTCTTGCAGGCGGCCTGGGAGCTCAACGCGTACCTGCCCCCGGTGGTCGATGGCGGATCGGCCAGGTGTGCGGATCGACGGCCAGCGGTGGGTGGTGGCGGGATCGATCACGCGGACCGGCCCGGCGACGACTTCAACCGCCGGGGCGATCCACGCGATGTGCTGGAGCAGCATGGATGGGTGTGCGTCCGTGGCGGGGCCAATGCCTACTGGCGGCGCCCGGGCAAGGCCTCGGGCTGGTCGGCCACGCTCAAGGATGGGGTGTTCTACGTCTTTAGCGCCAACGCCGCACCCTTCGAGCCCAACCGGGCCTACTCGCCGTTCTCGGTCTTTGCGCTCCTGAACCACGACGGGGACTTTGAGCAGGCCGCCCGATCCCTGCGCCAGTTGGGGTATGGGAGCGATTCGTTACCCACCCCCAATCATGGGGTGGACATCTCGGCCCTGGTGGGACTGCCGGTCACCCTTGGCGATGCGGCGAACAAGTCGTCCGCCCGTACACCCGAGTCTTCACTTCCGGGGGATCCGGGCCCCATGCCCGCCGAGATGCTGCGGGTGCCGGGCTTCGTGAATGAGGTCATGGACCACACGCTGGCGACGGCGCCGTACCCGAACCTGGCCATGGCCTTTGCCGGGGCCCTGTCGCTCCTGGCTTTTCTCGCTGGGCGCAAGGTCCGGGACGGGGGCGACAACCGCACGAATCTCTACCTCCTGGGCCTGGCCCACTCGGCGGCGGGTAAGGATTGGCCGCGCAAGGTCAACACCCAGATCGTCCACCAGGTCGGCTTAGCCAGCGGTCTCGGCGAGCGGTTCGCCAGCGGCGAGGGCATCCAGGACGCCCTGTTCCACACGCCGGCGGTGCTCTTCCAGACCGACGAGATCGACGGCCTGCTCCAATCGATCAACAAGGCCAAGGACGCCCGGCACGAGGCCATCATGTCCACGCTGCTGACGATGTACTCCTCAGCCAACAGCGTCTTTCCCATGCGCCGCAAGGCCAGTGCCTCGTTGCCAACTCCAGGAAGCGGCCCCGGCCCCGGAAGCGGCCCACGGGTGATCGACCAGCCGCACCTGGTCATCTTCGGCACGGCCATCCCGAACCACTACTACGAGGCCTTAAGCGAGCGGATGCTCACCAACGGGTTTTTCGCACGGATGGTCATCCTCGAGGCCGGCCCGCGTGGCCCGGGCCAGGAGCCGAGCATTCGAGACTTGCCCCCACGTGTCCTGGCCACGGCCCAGTGGTGGGCCCACTACCGGCCCGGCAAGGGCAACCTCGAGGACTTCCATCCCGTGCCGGCCGTGGTGGAGCACAGCGACGAGGCCCGGCGCATGCTCGTGGACACCCGCCAGCAGGCGGAGAGCGAGTACAGCCAGGCTGAGGCCCGGGGCGACCCGGTCGGCACCACCGTCTGGGGTCGCGTGAGTGAGCAGGTCCGCAAGCTCGCCCTGATCTATGCCGTCAGTGAGAACCACCAGTCCCCACACATCGGCCTGGCTGCTGTGCAATGGGCGTCGGCGTTCGTGCTGCACCAGACCCAGCGGATGCTCTTCATGGCGGCGGGCCATGTCGCGGAGAACCCTTTCCACGCCGAGTGCCTCAAGGCCGTCGAGAAGCTCCGCCATGCCCCCGGCCAGGAGCTGCCGCACAGCGTGCTGCTCAAGCGCATGAAGATGGACGCCAAGACCTTTGGCTCGCTCATCGAGACGCTCGTCCAGCAGGGCGACATCGAGATCACCACCACGGCCAAGCCCGGCTGGCCCATGCGGTCGTACCGGTTGGCGGGAGGGGCAGGAGGGAGGGGTGAACCTCCAGGGTGAAACTTCACCGGGGGGTGAATCTTGAACGCCCAAACCCGGCTGAAGATTCCCCAAGGTTCACCCAAGATTCACCCCCCAAGGGTGAAACTTCAGAACCACGAAAACAGCACAAATATAGAGAAAAAACAACTCTCTCTTCATGTTTCACCCTTTCACCCCCACCCCCTCGCGCAAGGCCCGCCCGCGTGTTTTGGCGTGTGTGTGCGCGAGGGGGGGGTGAAAAGGTGAATCTTCAGGATCGGCTGGCTGGCATAGCCCCCGGGCCCAGCCGGAACAACCCAGCCCGGGCGTGCGCCTTTGGCCACAGTTGGCCCCACGTCCCGCCCCCGGAAGGCGGTTGGCAACCCGGCCACCCGGCGCCCCGGCCCGGCACGGCCAAACGTCGCGGGTCTGCCAGTCTGGCAGCGCGACGGGTCCTCCCCGCCCATGCTGGCCCGAGATGGCCGCGGGAACGGTCACGGGCGTAGGCAGAGTTTGTTTTGGGCGGTCAGATCTTTCACGACTTACCCCCGCACGGAGGTGCAACCATGATGACCAAGGCGTTTGACGTTCAGTGGCGGCCGATCGAGACCATCACGCCATACCCGGGCAACCCCCGGCAGAACGAGGAGGCGGTGGACGCGGTGGCGGCGTCACTGCGGGAGTTCGGGTTCCGCCAGCCGATTGTGGTGGACGAGCAGGGCGTGATCATCGTCGGGCACACGCGGTTCAAGGCAGCCAAGAAACTGGGGCTCGAGAAGGTGCCCGTCCACGTCGCCACGGATCTGACGCCGGCCCAGGTCCGGGCGTATCGCATCGCGGACAACCAGACGGCCAGCCTGGCGGAGTGGGATTACGAGCTGCTGCCGATCGAGCTGGCGGGGTTGCAGGAGGTGAACTTCGACCTGGGCCTCTTGGGGTTCGACGCCGAGGAACTCAATCGCATCATGTCGGGCGACGTACAGGAGGGGCTGACGGATCCGGATGAGGTGCCGGCCCCGCCGGACGCGGCGACGACTCAACCTGGGGACCTATGGATCCTGGGTGAGCATAGACTGCTCTGCGGCGACAGCAGCCTTCCGGGTGACGTGGATCGCCTGCTCGATGGCCAGCCGGTGCACCTGGTGAACACTGATCCGCCCTACAACGTCAAAGTTGAGCCGCGCTCAAACAATGCCATCGCGGCCGGGCTTTCGTCGTTCGAGGCGACGCATCACCAGAAGCTCGACGTCGAGCGTCACCCGGGCAAAGCCAAGCCCACGCAGAAGAAGCTGCGGCCCAAGGACCGTCCCCTGGCCAACGACTTCGTCAGCGATGAGCAGTTCGACAAGCTCCTGGATGCATGGTTCGGCAACCTATCGCGGGTGCTGCTGCCCGGGCGGGGCTTCTACATCTGGGGTGGGTATGCCAACTGCGCCAACTACCCGCCGGTGCTCAAGCGCCATGAGCTCTACTTCAGCCAGGCGGTGATCTGGGTGAAGGAGCACCCCGTCCTGACCCGCAAAGACTTCATGGGTAATCACGAGTGGTGCTTCTACGGATGGCGCGAAGGCGCGGGCCACAAGTTCTACGGGCCCAACAACGCCACCGACGTCTGGAGCGTCAAGAAGGTCAACCCGCAGTCGATGGTCCATCTGACCGAGAAGCCCGTCGAGCTGGCGGTGCGGGCGATGCAGTACTCGTCCCTGACGGGGGAGAACGTGCTGGACCTCTTTGGCGGCTCGGGTTCCACACTCATCGCGGCTGAGCAGACGGGCCGGCGGGCGTACTTGATGGAGCTCGATGCGCTCTACTGCGACGTGATCATCCAAAGGTGGGAGCAGTTCACGGGGAAGAAGGCCGAGAGGATAGGCCTTGCGGCCACGGCTTGAGTGGCGGGGCACTGGTCAAGCCCGCTTTACCAGTGATGGCCGCTAGTAAAGTCCGCTTTACTAGCGAACGAGGTGCCTGATGCGGTGGTTAGTCAATCACGACGACGATTCAGCGATCCTGCGCCTGGGTTGCCTGGTCAGGTTCTTGGCCAACATGGCCGCGAATTGGTGTGATCATCAAGGCGTGGCCGTCGCAGGTCACGTCGAAGGACGTCTCGGCGGTGGCTCCGATCTCCTTCAAGAGGGACTCATCAATGATCAGGCGATATTCGTCGTTGTGCTGGATCAGATAAGTGAGCATGGGCGGTATCTCCATGACCTAAGCCAGGGGACGGTGCCCCACCGTGCTTACGCGAGCAGGTCAATCAGCCAGTCCACGCGCGAAAGCCCCCAACGCACGGCGGGCCAGGGCATAGACCATACAGCTCATCGTTGCCGGTCCTCACGGATCATCGCCGCGCTGTCGGTCGATCGCTTGCCGAGTTTCTTGCGCCAAGCGGCGGCGACCTGGAGCGATTCCTTCAGCGATCGGCCGGCGGCTTGTTCGAGGATGAGGCGGGTCTCGCTCTGGAGCGAACGGCCCGCGGCCCGGGCGCGGCGCTTGAGGCGATTGAGCGTCTGGTCGTCGAGGTTGCGGACGAGCAGGTCCGGCATCGCGGGTGCTCCTACGGGTTCAGGTGGGTTGTATCATCCTGCTCACACAGGAGCAAGCGTTTCTGCCCCACGAT
>JADZET010000069.1 GCA_020850375.1 Phycisphaeraceae bacterium
CCATCAGCGTGGCGCTGCAATATGGCGTGCCGATCGAGTCGATGGTCAACAAGTTCACCCACCAGCGGTTCGAGCCGGCGGGGATGACGCACAACCCGGACATCCCGTTCGCCAAGAGCCTGGTGGATTACATCTTCCGCTGGATGGGGATGCAGTTCATCCCCGGTTATCGTGCGGCCAACGCGCCGCGGCGGAATATCCCGGCCGACGCACCGATCGAAGGGACACGGGGCAACACGGACCGCAATCCGCAGCCCGGGCCGAGCGATTCGGCGCCCGGCGATCGGAAGGAGACGGAGGATCGTCCGGCGCGGATGAGTGTGCCCGAGGCGGGAGCGACGGCCGAGAAGGGCAATGGGCATGGCCACGGGAACGGCGGCAACGGTCATGGCAAGAAGGACGCTAAGGACGTTGGGCTGGACGTGCTGAACCAGCCGGTGGGAACCAAGCCGGCGGGGTCGGCGCTGGCGGCGGCGATGCGTGAGCTGCAGGCTGACGCGCCGGCGTGCGATGTCTGTGGAACGATCACCGTGCGGAGCGGGACCTGCTACAAGTGCCTGAACTGCGGGCACTCGATGGGGTGCAGCTGAGCACGGCGTGCGGCATTTCCCCCCGGAACCCCCGTGAAGCCTGATCGCTTCCGGGGGTTCCGGGTGGGCCTTTGGGGTCACGGTTGGGCGCCCGGCGGAGCCGGGCCGAGCAGAAGTGGGGCCTGGGAGAGGCACGGATCGACGCCCAGGCCCTCTTGACAACCTGCACCGAATCTCTTTTCCCCTGCAAACCCCTTCGAGTACCCCCTGCTCGAAGGGGTTTTAGTTTTGGGCGGGTGCGATCAGAGGGTGCGGGTGGCGACGGCGTCGAGGTTGAGTTGATCGCGGACGCGGTGGGCGTGCTCCGTGGCGGCGGGGGCGTCATTCGCCAGGACGAAGAGCGTCGAGCCCGAGCCGGTGACGTGGATGGTTTGGCCGAGAATTGCTGATGCTCGCCGGCGCACGTCGGCTAATCGCGGCTCGACGATGCAGGCGGGGTCGGCCAGGTCGTTGAAGAGGTCGTGCGTGTTGAGCTGCGCGGCGGCGACCAGGGCGCGGACGCGGTCGGTTTGCAGGCGGTGGCCGTCGGGCATGGCGCCGTCGGGGCGGGGCGATGCGCCAGGTGCGTGGCCGTGGAGCTTGTCGAAGGCTCCGTAGACCGGTCCGGTGGGGCAGCCGAAGGGGGGGAAGATCAGCACGAGGTGGATCGGCGGTCGAGCCGGGAGAGATTCGAGGTGATCACCTCGCCCCGTGGCCAGCACACCCCCGGAATCGCCCCCGCCCCCGGCCCCGGAAGTCGTTGAGGCGGCGTTTTCGCGCATGGCCGCGTCGACGGCGGCGACGAGGTAAGACACGTCCGAGCCGAGGCGGGCGGCAAGGGATTGGAGTGTGGCGAGGTCGAGGCCGAGGTTCAGCACGCGATTGGCGGCGACAAGCATGGCGGCGGCGTCGCTCGAACCGCCACCTAAGCCGCCGCCGGGGGGGATGCGCTTGATCAGGTCGGCGCGGAGGGAGATGGGCTTGCCGGTGTGTTCGTGGAGCAGGCCCAGGGCTCGCCAGGCGAGGTCTTTTTCGAGAGGCCAGTCGACGGTGAGGGGGCGGCGGGTGAGCGCGGCGTCGTTGCCGGCGGCGAAGCGGATGTTCAGCCGCGGGGGCGAGCCGGAGGGTAGGGGTTCGACGGTCAGGTCATCGCCGAAGTCGGTGGCGACCATCCAGGAGGCGATGGGGTGGAAGTTCGACGGCGGCTCGGGCGCGCCGACAGCCAGGGCGAGGTTGACCTTGGCGGGGCAGTGGACACGCGGGGGCGATAAGGGCATGGGGAAAGGATACAGATCACCCGGGGCGGCGTCAGGAGGCGTGGCTACGGACGGCGATCGACGAAAAACCCAGGCGTGGCCCTTTCGGGCGGAGTGCCTGGGTTTTGGGAGAACCCTCTTGGGGGGGCTGGAGGTCGAGTTTAGAGCAGGCAGACGTCCTCGACGCCGGACTTGCCGGCGGGGGCGGCGGCGGGCTGCCTGGCGACGATGACGGGCTGGGCGGGGGCGTCGGCTTGCTCAGTCGAGGACACCACGGCGCCGAGTTGAGTGAGCAGGGCGAGGGTGGCGTCGATGGGGTCGCCGATCAGGATCGAGCCGTGCAGGAGGCCCCAGGCCTGGCGGGTGAGCGACAGGTCGCCGATCCGGCGGGCCCAGGCGTCGATGATGCGGACCACAACGCCTGGAAGTTTGCTGGCGCCGGGGCCGGCGGTAGCGACGGCTTCGGGGCGGCCGTCGGGGGTGACGGTGGCGAGCCAGAACATGAGCTGGTAGGCGGCCGGGTCGTCGCTGGCCTGGGCGTGATATTCACGCAGGGCGGATTCGAGGTCGGCCTTGCCCTCGAGCTGTTCGGCGACGGCGACGAGGCGGCTCTGGGTAACAAAGGAGAGCAGCTCGCGTTTGTCCTGGTAGTAGCGGTAGATGCTGCCGACGGCGCAGCCCAGGCGGCTGGCGATGGCGCGGATGGTCGTCGCGTCATAGCCCTTCTCGCCGAGGCAGCCGGCGGTGGCGTGCAGGATCTGCTGGCGACTCAACTGGACCGCAGCGGCAGGGG
>JADZET010000070.1 GCA_020850375.1 Phycisphaeraceae bacterium
CACGCTTGTTGAAGCCGCCCAGGGCGGTGAACCAGGCGGGCTCGACGAAGTGATAGAAACACACCCAGGGCTTGATGCCCTTGGCGAGCAGGCGGTCGATCAGGTCGTCGTAGTGGTCGATGGCGGACTCGTCGAAGCGGCCCTCCTCGGGCTCGACGCGGACCCAGTTGATGGAGAAGCGGTAGACCTGGTGGCCGAGATGGGCGATGAGATCGACGTCCTGCTTGTACATCTGCCAGTGATTGGAGCCCAGGCCGCAGGCGTCGGGGCCATTGGGGCCCGGGGGGTGACCCTCGACTTGATAAGCGCTGGTGGCGGAGCCCCACAGGAAACCTTGGGGGAACTCCATGGCGGGGAGGCTGAAGATGTCGTACATGTTCCGCGCTTCCTGATCGCTGCCCCCGGAAGTTTTGACCGGCGGCCTATGGTCGATCATGGTAGCGAAAGCTGGTCGATGTATCGGTCCTCGAAGCCGGGGTCGAGGTTGAGCTCGATGACCTGCATGCTCTGGCCGAGGCGTGCGAGCTCGGGGAGGAGGCCGCGATCGACCAGGGCCATGTAGGCGCCGCCGAGGGAGGCGTTGCCGACGAGCTTGATCTGGTGAGGCGTGAAGCCGGGGAGGAGGCCGCAGGCGATGGCATGGGTGATGTCCATGTGCATTCCGAAACCGCCGGCGAGGTAGAGGGTTTTGACGTCGCTCGGTTGCAGGCCGACGCGGTCGAGGAGGGTCAGGATGCCGGCGGCGATGGCGGCCTTGGCCTGGAGGAGGCGGGCAATGTCGGTCTCGGAGATCAGGATGTCGCGGCGGCCCTGGCCCTGGGCGATGCGGTAGGCTCGGCCGTGCTCGCCATCCTGGATGATGCTGGAGGTCAGGGGGATCGGCGGCGGATCGTTAAAGCGGCCGGCGGGTGTGAGGAGATCGACGCGGCGGGCCTGGGCGAGGAAGTCGACGTAGCCCGAGCCGCAGATGCCCAGGGCGCTGCCGGGACGGGCGCCGGGGCGCTCGGCGCCGATGACTTCCATGATCGGGGCGAGGGTGCCGTCCTCGAAGCGGTAGTGGCTGACGGCGCCGTCGCCGGCGCGGATGCCCGAGGAGAGGCCGGCGCCCTCGAAGGCGGGGCCGGCGGCGGTGGCGCAGCCCCAGATGTGGTCGCCGCGCTTGAGGAGGATCTCGCCGTTGGTGCCGACGTCGACGAGGAGGCTCGGTCCTTCGTCGTAGGACAGGCCGGTGACGATGGCGCCGGCGCAGAGGTCGGCGCCGACGTAGGCCGACGCCCCCGGTAGGAGATGCACTTCGCCGACTTGATCCAGGCCGAGCGAGCGGCCGGCGTGCACGCGATGGTCGAGGAACTTGGGCGTGAAGGGAACCATGCCCATGGGGCTGGGGTCCTCGCCGACGAGCAGGTGCAGCATCGTCGTGTTGGCGGCGACGGTCATGCCGGCGACGGCGGGGGCTGCTCTGCCATTGACGTCGACGCCTGCTTGCTGGAGGGCTTGGCGCAGCAGCGGGGTGAGGGTGTTGTCGACCACCTCCTTCTGGAGCTGGCGGATCATCGAGGGATCGGTCATGCAGAGGTTGATGCGCGTCAGGACGTCGTCGCCGAGGTGCATCTGGCGGTTGAAACCGGCGGCGCGGGCGACGACTTCGCCGGTGATGAGGTCCACGAGCATGACGACGACGGTGGTGGTGCCGATGTCCACGGCGGCGCCGAGCGTTGCCCCGGTCGTTGGGACCAAGGGGTCTTTCGCGCCGCTGACCTGGAGGGAGAAATCGCTGACGACCTGGGGCTCGTAGGCGAGCATGGAGCGCAGGGGCAGGTGGAGGCGGAGCACATCGCTCTCGCCGGCGCGGTAGTCGCAGCCCCGGAAGGGAGTGGGGTCGCCGGGGGCGTCGGCGGAGCGGATGAGCGTGGTGCCGTCACGGATGGAGATGAGCGAGCCTTCGACGAGGTCGATGACGCAGCCCTGGCAGATGCCGCGTTGGCCGCAGCGGGTGTTGAGCGGCCAGTCCTGACGGCGGAGGATGTCGGCCAGGGGGCGATGGCGCTCCTTGGCGTCGATCCGGACGTGCGACCAGGGCTGCGGCTCGCCGGGGGCCTGCACCCACAGATCCAGAGGTTGCGGCATCGGCACTTCCTTAGCAAATCGGCTGGCCACGGAGGGTCACCGCGCGGACCACGGTTGCGTCGGGGGCGGCCTCGCAGGCCTGGCCAGGCTCGAGGACGAGGAAACGCTCGGCGTCCCAGCGGCCCATCAAGAGGTCGAGCAGGAGTTGCGGGTCGCCCTTCTGGGCGTCGAAGGACCAGCCCAGCCACTGGGCGCAGTGGCGGGTGTACTGCACGTCCTTCTCGTCGACGCCGACGCCGAGGTCGACCCAGACGGCGCGGTCGTACTTGGTCATCCACTGCTGCTCCATCTGGACGAGGTACTCGGCGTTGTCCTGGCCGTAGAGCTGGACGTACTTCTCGAGCAGGCCCTTGTAACGCAGGGGGCCGGGAGGGACGTGGTGCTTGTTCCAACCGGGGGAGTACCAGTAGGCGCCGGGGTGCTTGGCGACGTAGTCGGCGTAGCGCTGATGGTCGCCCAGGAGCAGGGTGATGCAGTCGTGGGCGCGGGCCATGACGAGCCTGCATCGCTTGGCGGCGACGCCCTCGACCCCCCTGCTGCACAGGCCGTAGCCCAGGACGATGGCCTGGGCGTCGGTCGTTCGCTCGACGCGGTCGACGGCGGTCTGGAGATCCGCTCGCAACTTGGGCGGCTCGTTGTGCAGGCCCTGGGGCATGACCTCAAGATGGACAATATGACCCATCTGTTGCGCGAAATGACGAATCTCGTTCTCCATCACGGCGCAGGTGATCACGGCGATCCGCGGCGGCGGAGTCGTGGGGACGGTCTGCTGAGCGTTGGCTTGGTCGGGCACGTCGGAATTCCGTGAAATACCATGAAAAATCAGCCTTATGAGGCCTCGCATCGGCCGGCGCATCTGACGCTGGCCATCTCTTTCGTACACTCAACCGACGCTCAGTTCAAGCCGTGAGGAGCGCCCGGCTCGTTCTCCGTGTGGGCGGCGATGTGGATCGCCATGTTGTCCGTCCTGACCTACATCTTGAACACCCAGAGGCCGCTCCCCCACTTGATCCATCGGCGCTCAATGATACGCTCTGTATTAATCAAAGCGTCAAATAATCCTTTGACGCTATTCCTTAACAGGAGTTCGCCACCATGGCTGATCTGAACGCCCTCAAGGAAGCTGTCATCAAGGGCGATCGCGCCGGCGCCACGAAGCTGACCAAGGAACTGCTCGCCGCGGGCACGCCGCCCAAGGCGGTGCTCGACGAGGGGCTCGTGGCGGGCATGGCGGTGGTCGGGGCGCGGTTCAAGAGGAACGAGGTCTTCGTGCCCGAGGTGCTGATCGCCGCTCGGGCGATGAAAGAGGCGATGGTCATCCTTGAGCCGGTGTTGGTCAAGGCCGGCATCAAGCCCGCGCACACGGCGGTCATCGGGACCGTGCAGGGCGACCTGCACGACATCGGGAAGAACCTGGTGGCGATGATGTGGAAGGGCGCGAACTTCGGCGTGGTGGACCTGGGGACGAACGTCTCGCCGCAGCGGTTCGTCGACGCGGCGCAGGAGCACAAGGCGTCGATCGTGGGGCTGTCCTCGCTGCTGACGACGACGATGCCGGCGATGAAGCAGGCGGTCGTCGCCCTGCGGGCGGCCAACGTGACGTCGAAGATCCTCATCGGCGGGGCGCCGGTGACGCAGGCGTTCGCGCAGGAGATCGGGGCTGACGGCTACGCCCCCGACGCGGCGAGCGCCGTCGACATCGCCCAGAAACTCGTCACCGCCTAACCCCCGGAAGCCCGCCCCCGGAAGTTTACTCCGGTTATCCATATGCACCGCATACTTGACGCAACCCAAGCACCACGTCGCTTAGGCTGGAGATCCTCCGCGCATGGACAGGCCGTATTACCTCGACCTCGCCGCCCAGGGACTCCGCATGCCCATCGGCACGGACCTGGTGCTGCATGAGCGGCCGGATGCCCGAGAGGCGGTGCTCGATGGACGCCGACTCGGGCAGGTCGTCGTCGAGTCGGCGCGGCGATATCGGACGCCGTTGGCGATGCCGCTGATGGACCTGGCGATCGAGAAGGCGTGGCTGCTGAGCATCCAGGGGGTGCCGGCCGAGCAGCATGAGACGTATCAGTTTGCCTCATCGCCCGAGATCAACATGCGGAAACTCGACGCCGCGCTGGCGTCGACGGGCACGCCGCGGCTGACGGCGACGATCGAGGCGGTGCGGCTGGTGGCGCGTGAGACGGAACTGCTGGCGGTGGGGATGAGCATCGGGCCGTTCTCGCTGACGACGAAGATGATGCTGGACCCGATCACGCCGGTGTTCCTGGCCGGTTCGGGGGCATCGGCGGCGGATGAGCCGGAGGTGGCGGTGCTGACGGCGTTGCTGGCGATCAGCGAGAGGGTGATCCATGCGTCGGTGCGCCGGCAGATCGAGGCGGGGGCGAGGCTGATTGTTGTCTGCGAGCCGGCGGCGAACACGACGTTCATCTCGCCGAATCAGATGGCGGGCGGGTCGGATGTGTTCGAGCGGTTTGTCATCGAGCCCAATCAGCGGCTGCGGAAGCTGCTGGGCGAGCACGGCGTCGATCTATTCCTGCACGACTGCGGGGAGCTGACCGACGACATGCTGCGACGATTGGTCGTGCTCGATCCGGCGGTCCTGAGCCTGGGGGCGAGCAGGACGCTGTGGCTCGACGCGGCGATCGTGCCCAAGACGACGGTGCTGTACGGGAACCTGCCGACGAAGCGGTTCTATTCCGATGAGCTGACGCCGGTCGGGCTGGTCGAGAAGATGACGCGGGAACTGATCGGCAGGATGGGCGAGGTCCGGCACCCGTTCATCCTGGGGTCGGAGTGCGATGTGCTGTCGGTGGCGGGGGCTCACGAGACGATCCGCCGGAAGGTCCGGGCGATGCTCGACTGCCCGGCATGCTGACGGCGTGACTTCGCCCGAAACAGGCGGGGGCGTTAACATCACGTCGCATCTGGAAAGAGTCCGAGCAGGCACACCCCCTACTTCTTCCGAGCGTGAGGAGTGATCGACATGGCTCGCTTCGCAAAACCGCAGGACATCAAGGTCGGCGTGATCGGGTACGGGGGCGCGTTCAACATGGGCAAGGCGCACCTCGAGGAGATGAAGCGGGCGGGGATGACGCCCGTGGCGGTGGCGGAGATCGACGAGAAGCGGCTGGACGTTGCCAGGAAGGACTTCCCGGGCATCGAGACGTACGGCTCGGTGGCCAGGATGCTCAAGGAGTCGGACGTCCACCTGCTGGCGATCATCACGCCGCACAACACGCACGCGGCGTTGTCGCTGCAGTGCCTGCGGGCGGGACGGCACGTGGTGTGCGAGAAGCCGTTCGCCATCACGACGGCGGAGTGCGATCGGATGATCGCCGAGGCGAAGAAGCGCAAGCTGGTGGTCTCGACGTATCACAACCGGCACTGGGACGGGTGCATCCTGCACGCGCTGGACCGGATCAAGAAGGGGGAGATCGGGCAGGTGATCCGGGTCGAGGCCCACATGGGCGGGTACAACAAGCCGGGGGACTGGTGGCGGGCGAGCAAGTCCATCTCGGGGGGGATCCTCTACGACTGGGGGGTGCACCTGCTCGAGTACTCGCTGCAGATCATCACCTCGCCGATCGTGGAGGTCAGCGGGTTCGCCAAGAAGGGGCACTGGGCGCCGCAGAGCAAGTGGAAGCAGGACGCCAACGAGGACGAGGGGTTTGCCGTGGTCCGGTTCAAGTCCGGGCAGTGGCTGACGCTGTGCATCACGAGCATCGACAGCAACGCCAAGCGCGGGCAGATGGAGATCACCGGGACGGAGGGGACGTACATCCTGGACTACCGCACGTGGGAGATCATCCGCCACGAGGGCCATGAGAAGGTGGTCACGTCGGGGAAGAATCCGGATTCGCAGGGGTACCGGCTCTACCAGAACGTGGCGGACCATCTGACGAAGGGGACGGCGTTGGTGATCACCGGCGAGTGGGCACGGCGGCCGATCCATGTTCTGGATCTGGCGAATAAGAGCGTGCGAAAGGGTAAGAGCCTCAGGGCCCGGTACACGTAGAATCTCCGATCTCAGTTCTGATTCCCATGCCCACCTCCCTGACCAGCCAAGAACGTGTCCGTCGCATGATGGAGCATCGCGACCACGATCGCGTGCCGCGCAGCGACGGCTACTGGGACGAGACCATCGCGCGATGGCAGCAGGAGGGGCTGGCGGGGTCGACCGAGGCGGTGTGGAAGCTGCTGCGGCGGGACTTTGCTCACCTGTGCTGGGACTGGCCCCGGCCGTTCCCGGGAAGGTGGGAGGTGCTGGAGGAGGACCACGAGACGCGCGTGGTGATCGACGGATTCGGGCAGAAGACCCGCGAGTGGAAGCATCGCTCGGGGACGCCGGAGCACCTGGGGTGGGAGTGCGACGGTCCCCGGAAGTGGAGAGAGGTGTTTCGGCCGTCGCTGCTGGGGACGGGGCTGCAGGTCTCGATCGAGGACGGCAGGGCGCGATTCGCCGAGGGACGGCGGGATGGGTTGTGGTGCTATTTCGCGGGCGTGGAGGGGTTCGAGGCCACGCGCAAGATGCTCGGGGATGAGATGTCGCTGATGGCCATGGCGGAGGATCCGGAGTGGATCCGGGACGTCTCGGCGGTGCACACCGACGTGCTGCTGCGCGACTTCAATGCCCTGTGGGACGCAGGGGTGCGGCCGGACGGCGTCTGGATCTACGGGGACATGGCGTTCAACCACGCCACGGTGTGCTCGCCGGCGATGTACCGGGAGTTGATCTGGCCCGACCACAAACGGCTCGTGGACTGGGCCCACGAGCGCGGGTGCAAGTTCATCTACCACACCGACGGACGGATCCACGCGGTGCTCGATCTTTACGTCGAAGCGGGGTTCGACTGCCTGCAGCCGCTCGAGGCCAAGGCGGGGATGGACATCCGGGAGCTGTGCCCGGTCTACGGCGACCGATTGGCCATGTTCGGGAACATCGACATGACCGTGGCGGGGACGAATGACCGGGAGAAGGTCGAGCACGAGGTACGCAGCAAGCTCGCGGCGGGGATGGCGACGAAGGCGTATGCGTATCACTCGGATCACTCGGTGCCGCCGACGGTGAGTTGGGAGACGTATCAGTGGATCATTGAATTGCTCGACCGGCACGGGAATTACATGTAAGGCCCGGCCATCCGCCGGGCGTGCCTCGGATCATCTGGGATTCAGAAAATATCCCGGCGGGGATAATCCTCGGGGCCGCGGTGTGCATCCTTTCTGTGGAAGGCCTTCCAAGAGGTGCGATGTGGATCAGGTGCGTGAACTCGTGACTCGGGCGGCTGCGGGCGGCTCGTTGGAGGAGCGCGTCGGCGCTTACGGGCAGCTTGTCGAGCGGTTTCGCGACATGGCCTGTGGGTATGCCTATGCGATCCTGGGCGACTTCCACCTGGCGGAGGACGCGGCGCAGGAGGCGTTTGTGACGGCCTACCGGAAGCTGGGGCAGCTTGATGAGCCGGGGGCGTTCCCGGGCTGGTTCCGGAGCATCGTCAGGACGACGTGCGGGCAGATGACCCGGGGCAAGACGCTGCCGACGGCCCCGATGGATGCCGCAGCCGTGATGCCGTCGCGGGACGACAGTCCGGGCGAACTTGCGGAGGCCCATGAGATGCGCGACCAGGTGCTTGCGGCGATCAGCCAGCTCCCGGACGAGCAACGCGAGGTCACGACCCTGTTCTACATCAACGGGTATTCGCAACAGGACATCGCCGACTTCCTGGAGGTGCCGGTCGGGACGGTCAAGAACCGGCTGCACGCCTCACGGGGTCGGCTCAAGCAGAGGATGCTGAACATGGTCAAGGACACACTGCATGAAAACGCTCCCGACGAGCGTTTTGACAAGAGGGTCATCGAGAGTCTGCTGACGAGGCCCAATCTGCTGGAGATCGAGGACCATCCGGTGCGGCAGGTTCTGGACGCGATCCGTCAGGCGCTGGCGGAGTTCGATTTCGTCTCGGCGGAGGATGTCGTCGTGCCGCCAGCAAAGGCCACGAAGGAATCCTTCTCTCAGGCCTACCAGGTCGACGACGAAAAGATCCTGAGCTATGAGACGACGATCAGTCTGTTCCGGGCGGTCAGGGGTCGTCGCCCGCCGGTTCACCTGATCGCGGCGGGTCGGTCATTCCGCGCGGTCGGTGAGACGCCCTGGCACAGCAAGACGTTTCATCAGATGGACGCTCTGGTCGTGGAACGTGACGCGTCGGACGAACGGTGTCTCGCCCTTCTGCGACGTGTGCTGCACGCGGCGCTAGGCAATGAGGATTTCAGGCCGGGGCAGGTCGTTCCGCTGTGGTACGCCCATGGGTACCGTGAGGCCCTGGTGCAATCGCCCGGCGGCCTGATCAACCCCGCCGGCTACGGGCGCATCGAGGCCGATGTGCTGGCGGATCTGGGCTATGACCCGGGGACAGTGGGCGGCTATGCGGTGGATTTTGGCCTGGATCGCCTGGCCATGCTGCGATGCAGGATCGAGGATATTCATGCGCTCTGGGCGCCGCCCTACCTCCGCTGAAACGGTCGGGCCGCATGGAATGCACACCGGCGAGGGCACTGCAGTCGGCATGCCCTCGCCGGTGACGTTTCGATGGCCCCCAGCCACGCCCGGCGTGCGGAACTTCCCTGCATAAGCGACAATGCCCCCGGGCGGGGATGGCTGGAGTTGGCCGTCATGAACACGCGTGAGCGATTCCTCGCTCAGATGCACTACCGGCCTCGCGATCGGTCGCTGATCTGGGACTTCAACTTCTGGCGCGAGACCATCGCCATCTGGCACGAGCAGGGGCTGCCCCCGGAGGTGGTGCACGACTACCGGGGGACGCACACCGACCCCTTCTTCGGGATGGACCCCACGGCGGCGTGGGTGGGGTATCCGGGGCTGTCGCCGGCCTTCGAGGCCAAGGTAATCGAAGACCGCGGGGATCACGAGGTCGTCCAGCAGGACAACGGCGTGCAGGTGCTGCGGAAGAAGTTTATGAGTTCGATCCCGCAGCACGTGGGGCATCTGCTGGTGGATCGTGAGAGCTGGAACAAACACTACCGGCCGCGGCTCGACCCGTCATTGGCCCATCGCATCAACGGTCAGAACGCCAGGGATCAGCAGGCGGCGGGCAACGTGCTGGTGGTTGGCGGCGGCAGCCTCTATGGCTGGCTGCGCGACTGGATGGGCATGGAGAATCTGTCACTGGTGGTCTACGACGACCCCGCCTGGTTCGAGGAGATGGTCACCACCGCGGCCGACTGCATCGTCGGCGTGATCGCGAGGATCAAGGAGCTGGGCATCCGGCCCGACGCCTGCGGGATCTGGGAAGATATGTGCTTCAACGCGGGGCCGCTGCTGAGCCCGCAGCACTTCAAGCAGTTTCTTGTGCCGCAGTACCGGCGGATCACGGACCTCTTGCACAGCATCGGCGTGGACGTGGTCTGGGTCGACTGCGACGGCTGCATTGATCAGCTCGTGCCGCTGTGGCTCGAGGCGGGTGTGAACTGCATGTTCCCCATCGAGGTCGGGACGTGGGGAGGCGACCCGGTCAAGTTTCGCGAGCAGTACGGGAAGGACCTTCTGATGGTCGGCGGGTTCGACAAGCGTGTCCTCATGCGAGGGCCGGCGGCGATTGATGCGGAGGTTCAACGCCTGACGCCGCTGGTTGAGGAGGGCGGCTTCATCCCGCTGCCGGACCATCGTGTGCCGCCGGACGTGCCGTACGCTCACTACATCCACTATCTCAAACAGGCCCGCAAGATCTGGGGGAAGGACACCGACCTGCGGCCGATGCATCCTTCGATAGCCTGATTTTCCCCCGCCCTGATGCTGATGAGTCCGCACTATGACCATCATCCATGCGCCGATTGAACCGATGCCCCATCTGTCGCGATGGGAAGAGAACCTGCGGCGCATCGCCGCGTCGCCGCTGGAGCGATGCCCGGAATTCCCGCGGATCGCGGAGCGATGGGAGGCTTGGTGGCATCACGAGCTGGTGGATCGGCCGGTGTTTCTGGGCAAGGTCAACACGGACCCACGGCGGGCCATGGAGAAACGGACGGACCTGCTGCACCGGCAGGACGAATGGTTCGCCGGCAAACAAGAGGATCTTGAGCAGAAGCATTTCGTCGGGGATTGTGTGCCGAACATTCGAGTGGACTTTGGGCCGGTGCTGTTGGGCGGGTTGCTGGGGGGGCGGATGGAGTTCGGGACGAGCACGTCGTGGACGCATCCGCATATCCGCGATGACTGGTCGAACCGGCCGGGGGGGAGGATCATCGATGGGGAGCTGTACGGGCTGCTCAAGGAGCTGTTCCTGCGTGTGGCGCAGGACGCGGCGGGGCGATATCTGATCTGCACGCCGGACCTGGGCGGGTCGGCGGACGTGCTGTCGAACCTGCGCGGGCCCGAGACGCTGTGCATGGATGTGATCGACTGTCCACGGAACATCGCCGAGACGATTGACGCGATCTACCCGGCGTGGCATGAGGCGCTGAGCGCGCTTTATGACATTGCGACGGAGGCGGGGGCGGGGCTGATCCACTGGCTGGAGATCTGGTCGAACAAGCCGTACATGATCCCGGCATGCGACTTCAACTTCCTGATTGATCAGGAGTCATTCAATCGGCTGTGCCTGCCGGACATCGCTCGGCAGACGGCCACGATCGGACGCGGGGTGTTTCACCTCGATGGGCCGGGGGCGACGCGGCACATCGATGCTCTGCTGGAGGTGCCTTGCCTCGAGGCGATCCAGTTTGTGCCCGGGGCGGGGACGCCCTCGACGCTGCCGTGGGTGGAGATGTTCCGGAAGATCCAGGGGGCGGGGCGGTCGTTGTTTATTGTCTGCCCGCCCGACGAGGTGCTGAGGCTCTGCCGGTCGCTGCGGCCGGAAGGGCTGGCGATTCAGGTGAACTCCGGCGGGGGGCCGGCGGAATTGAGCGAACTTTTCAACGCATTCTGCAGGCAATCGATGCGTCCGCGAGCCGGCGGGGGATGATGCTGTTTGTGGGTTGCCCCTCCGCGCCGTGAGGAGCACAATGAGCTGAGGCAGTCCGTTCATCTATCGCCTGGAGTCACTCGCATGGCCAGACCCGATCTCTTGAAACTTCTCGCCCGGCGAGCCGTGCTTTGCGACGGAGGCATGGGCACGCAGCTCATCGCGGCGGGGATGAGTCCGGGTGAGCCGTCGGCGAGGTGGAACCTGGACCACGCTGAGGTGGTACAGGCGGTGCATCGGCGATACAGGGAGGCGGGATGTGATCTGGTGACGACCAACACGTTCCAGGCCACGCGGACGGCGCTGGCTCAGCACGGGCTTGAGGGGCAGACGCGGGAGATCAACCTGGCGGCGGCGCGGAACGCACGGATCGGGGCGGGCGAGGGTGCGATCGTGCTGGGGGACGTCGGGCCTTTCGGTGGGTTTCTTGACCCGATGGGGGAGACGACGGAGGACGAGCTCTCGGAGATCTTCACAGAGCAATTGCAGGCCCTGTGCGACGGGGGGTGCGACGCGGTGGTCGTAGAGACCATGGGTGATGCGAATGAGGCGGCAGTGGCGGTGCGGGCGGCGAAGCGGGTGGCGGATTGGCCGGTGATCGCGACGTTCGCCTTCGCGCGCACGGGGGGCGTGTTCCGCACGATGATGGGGACGACGGTGGAGCAGGCGCTCCGTGCGGTGCGGGAGGCGGGGGCGGAGGTCGTCGGGGCGAACTGCGGGACGGATCTGGAGCTTGAGGATTACGTGGAGCTGGCCCGCGAGGTGGTAAAGGGGGCGGGGAAGGCGTGGGCGATCATGCAGCCCAACGCCGGGGCGCCCAAGCTCGTCGATGGGCAGAGCGTTCACCCGGCGACGCCGGGGCAGATGGCGGGGTTCGCGCCGAAGTATGTCGGGGCGGGGCTGGCGATTCTGGGGGGGTGCTGCGGGACGACGCCGGATCATCTGCGGGCGATGGCGGCGGTGGTGAAGAAGTAAGGGGCGACGAGCTAACCCCCCCACCGCTCGCCCAACTGTAGCGCGGCGTCGAGGCGTTGGAGGTATTCCTTGGCGGGGATCTCGGTGGCGCCGAGCAGCGCGGTGACGGGGGTGACCATCTGGATGTCGAAGAGGCTAAAGCCTCGCTCGCGCAGGCGCTCGGCCAATTTCACGACGCAGACCTTCGAGGCGTCGTTGGCGCGGCTGAACATGGACTCGCCGAAGAAGGCGCCGGCGAGGGCGACGCCGTAGAGGCCGCCGACGAGGCGGCGTGATGGGCTCGTGGGATCATCCGTTGAGGCGGGCTGCCAGGCCTCGACACTGTGGGCGAGGCCGAGGTGGTGCAGTTGGGTGTAGAGGTCGATGATCGCGGGGCTGATCCAGGTGTCGGGGCGTTTGGGCGTGGTCTGGGCGCAGCCGGCGATGACGTCGCTGAAGGCCTGGTCGAAGGTGACGAGGTAGTCGCCGCGGCGCAGGCGCTTGGCGAGGGATCGCGGGACGCGGAGGTTGTCGAGTTCGAGAATGCCGCGCGGGTCGGCGGTGTACCAGCGGACGTCGCCGGTGGCGGGATCGGCCATGGGGAAGACGCCCTGGGCGTAGGCGGAGAGGACCTCCTCGATGGTGATGGCGGCTTGGCTGTTGTGCTCGGGGGAGTCGGTCTGGCCCATGCTTGAACGATACCGGGCGGCGTCGGCCACCAAAACAACACGCCGCCGGGCTGTGTGCCCAGCGGTCATCATATGAATCTTCTCAATATCCGGGACCGGCGAGACTTACAATCGGGGAAAATGGCCAGGGGCGGATTTGAACCGCCGACACTGCGATTTTCAGTCGCATGCTCTACCAACTGAGCTACCTGGCCGATGGCCTCTCGGCGACGGCAGAAGAGGTTAACCTGCTGTCGTGGTCTGTCAACCATCCATCGGGCCGACGATCCTGGGACTTGACGCATGACAATCAGCGCGTGGCTGGCGTATCTCGGGGCATCGGTGCTGCTGACCCTGGCGCCCGGGCCGGACAATCTGCTGGTCATCGCCACGGGGATCGCGCGGGGGCGGCGGCAGGCGATCACGCTGGCGCTGGGGATGTGCAGCGGGGTGAGCGTGCACACGGCGGCGGTGGCGATGGGGCTGGCGGCGCTGATCTACTCGTCGGCGATGCTGTTTCATGGGGTGAAGCTGGCGGGGGCGGGGTACCTGCTGCTCCTGGCGTATCGGATGGTGCGGCACCCGGCGACGCTGGGGGGATACGCGCCGGTGTATGACGGGGGCGTGGCGTGGTTCCGGCGGGGGCTGGTCATGAACGTGCTCAATCCCAAGGTGGCGCTCTTCTTTGTGGCGTTCCTGCCGCAGTTTGTGGATCGCGAGCGGGGTGACGCGGGGAGGCAGGTCTTCTGGCTGGGGCTGGTGTTCATGCTCCAGTCGGTGGCGATCTTTACGACGATCGGGTACTTCGCGGGGACGATCGGGCAGTGGCTTAAACAGCGGCCGGGGACGTCCCGGGTGCTAGGTTGGCTGGCGGCGGCGGCGTTCGCGGGGATCGGGCTGAAGCTGGCCCTGGCGGGCCGATCGTAAGGGGTTGCCCACGGGGGGTTTCCGGGGGAGTTCCGGGGGGTTTCCGGGGGGTCAGGCGTCACGCCAGGGGTTTTGCACTGCGACCCGGCCGTGATATACTGTTCGACTCTTTGCACCCTGCCCCCCCCGGATGTTTGAAAACCGGGAATAAGCCCGGCTCGGCCGGCAGGGCAGGCGACGACAGGCTCAGGAGACACGGCCATGGCCAAATCCAGGAAACCGATCACCTCGCAGTTCAAGATCCAGGCCCCCGGCGGCAAGGCCACGCCCGCGCCGCCGATCGGCCCGGCGCTTGGCCAGCATGGCGTCAATCCCGGTCAGTTCATCCAGCAATTCAACGCCGCGACGGCTGCGCTCAACGGCAAGGTCGTCGGCTGCGTCATCACCGTCTATCAGGACCGCACCTTCGAATTCGAGATCAAGAGCCCCCCTGCCGCGGTGCTGATCAAGGACGCGGCCAAGGTCGAGAAGGGCTCGGGCGTGCCGAACAAGGAGAAGGTCGGCAAGATCAACGCTGACCAGCTCCGGGCCATCGCCCAGGAGAAGCAGAAGGAGCTGACCGGGGCGAGCATCGAGGCCTGCATGCGAATCATCGCCGGCACGGCCCGATCGATGGGCGTGACGGTCGAGGGGTTCCAGAGCTAGGACCGCTGTTTCGTGACGTGACAACCCAAGGGCCAACCACGAGCCTGAATCGTGGGAGATGAACCACCCCTCGCCTCGTTAGACCGGAATGAACTTCCGGGGGGGCATCACAAAGGAAGACTCATGCTTCGCACCATCGGCAAGCGTCTGAAAGCGGACATCGAGGGCTGGGATCGTGCCAAGGCCCTGCCTCTCCAGGAAGCCGTCGAGAAGGTCAAGAGCTTCAAGAAGACCAAATTCGATCAGTCGATCGAGCTGTGCGTGCACCTGGGGATCGACGTCAAGCAGGCGGACCAGAACATCCGCGGGTCGATCGCGTTGCCGCACGGGATCGGCAAGTCCAAGCGCGTGGTGGCCTTCTGCCGAGAGGACGTGGCGCCCCAGGCCAAGGAGGCCGGCGCGGTCGAGGCCGGCGGCGATGAACTGGTCAAGAAGATCGAAGGGGGCTGGATGGACTTCGACGTGGCCGTGGCCAGCCCGGAGATGATGCGGGTGGTCTCGCGCCTGGGCAAGACGCTCGGCCCCAAGGGGCTGATGCCCTCGCCCAAGAACGGCACCGTGGCGCCCGACGTCCCGACGACGGTCAGGGAGTACGCGGCGGGCAAGGTCGACTTCCGCAACGACACCGGCGGGAACGTGCACGCGGTCATCGGCAAGCAGTCGTTCGACGCCCAGAAGCTGCTCGAGAACGCCCAGGCCTTCCTGGCCCACATCGAGAAGCTCAAGCCCTCGGCAACCAAGGGCGTGTACGTCAAGAAAATCTCCATGTCCGGCACCATGACCCCCGGCGTCCTGGTCGCCCTCTAACCCCCCCGGCCCCCGCCCCCGGAAGCTTATTCCGGTTGTCCAGGACGCCTGTCCGAACGAACAAGCAAAGGAAACGGCCATGAGCAAGCCGGTCAAGAACCTGATCACCGACTCCTACAAGCAGACCTTCGACAAGATCGACGGGGCGGTGCTGATCGACATCCGCGGCATCAACTCCAAGGTCAACAACGAGCTGCGGGCCGGCCTGCTCAAGCAGCAGGTCAAGGTGACCGTGGTCAAGAACAGCCTGGCCAAGAAGGCCTTCGCGGGCACCGCCCTGGCCCAGCTGTCGGAGCTGCTCGAGGGGCCCAGCGCCCTGGTCTACGGCGGGAGCAGCGTCGTCGAGATCGCCCGGACGATCCTCGAGAAGGCCAAGCAGTTCGAGAAGCTGCAGGTCAAGGGCGCGGTGATGGACGGCACGCTCTACCCGGCCGACCAGGTCGACGCCCTGAGCAAGTTCCCGACCAAGGCCGAGGCGCAGGGGCAGATCATCCAGATCGTCCTGAGCCCGGCGGGGCAGGTCATCGGCGCGGCGACGAGCGCCGGGTCGGCCATCGCCTCGATCCTCAAGACCATCGAGGAGAAGCTCGAGAAGGGCGAGGCGATCGCGAAGGTCGGCTAAGACAAGACATTCACCACGGAGGACACGGAGGGCACGGAGAGGTAAAGACAGAGATAGAAGAGAAGACAGTTGTTTGGTTTGGATGACATCATTCTTCTCTGGCTCGCAGCTCCGTGATCTCCGTGTCCTCCGTGGTGAAAACCGGCTCGTAAAATCCCACCCGACGGGCCCCGGCAGGGGTTAAACGGACGCAGCGTGCGGCCGCCTCTTGGGTGACAACGTTGGACGCAAGAAAGGTTCGTGCATCATGACTGACACCGCCACGATCGACGCGGGCATCAAGGACATCGGCGACAAGATCGCCGGGCTGACGCTCAAGCAGGCAGTGGACCTGAAGAACTACCTCAAGGAGGCCTACGGCCTCGAGCCCGCCGCGGGCGGGGCCGTCATGGTCGCCGCCGCCGGCGCCGCCGCCGAGGCCCCCGAGGAGAAGACCAGCTTCGACGTCGTGCTCAAGGGCGCCGGCGAGCAGAAGATCAAGGTCATCAAGGTCGTCCGTGAGGCCACCGCCCTGGGCCTCAAGGAGGCCAAGGACCTGGTCGACGGCGCGCCCAAGACGGTCAAGGAAGGCCTCTCCAAGGACGAGGCCAATGCCCTGGCCGAGAAGCTCAAGGAAGTCGGCGCCGAGGTCGAGATCAAGTAAGCCCGACAGGCCATCTTTCAGTTCACAAAGGTTGCTCCCTCAGCAGGGGCGACCTTTTTTTGTCCATTCAAGCCTGTCAGCCAATAATTTTCGCTTTTTCTCGATGTTTATTGGTTCTTCATATATGGCATACAGCCATGCCTGCAATGTCTTATTTAAGAGCGTCACGAATTCAACATCAAATGCACTCTGAATCTCTATGTTTCCCTCATTTGCATGAACTGCCGCATTGCCACAATCCCGCAGGGCATCCAAGAAAGGTTCGCCAATGTACTGAGCCCATGTCGGGGCTTTCCCCTTGAGCATATCGTCTCTAAGGTGACCAATTTGATCATAAAGCTTGTCCTCTCGATATCCCTGATCATGCAATATGCCTTCTATTGCAGAACGGTACATGACAACGGCGGCGCTCATGGCCCCTGCAGATGATGCCCGTACGGCTTGATCCAAGTAGTATTGCACATGCAACGGCGTATGCTCAGTAGAAAAACCGTGCGTGCCGACTGGATACACCACGAGCGATGGTCTTCCATCAATATCCAGAAGAATGCCGAGGTGCTCTCTCGTGCAATAGGCACAACAAACAATAAACATTGTTGGCACAATCTCAAGCATCACTTGCTGAATACAATCCTCCTTTTGCACTTTATTGCGACCAATCGCTCTCCCCAACCCGAACATCTTTTGCATTGCGTCTTCGGGAGCGTACAGAACTCTAAGAAGAGCTTTGCGCTCATCCCAACATTCGCTGCAAAACCCCAGACCGATTTCTCCCCCAGTCCCTTTCTCCCGCTTTGATGGATGCGGTGCGTACATGTTGTAGTTAAGCAGCCCTGGGTGAGCAAGAAAAATGTCTGCTAACGTCGTTAAGTCATATAGCATGTTGGGTCCCACCAAATCGTTATTTAAACATAAGGCAATATTTTGCTTCTAGAGTTCGACGGGACGGGTCAACTTACTGCAACAATCCGGCACACCCTAACATTCCTCTTCTGCCCCCGCTAGAATACACTGCGCTGCCTATGTCGTTCAATCCCCTGGACATCATCGCTCCGGACGGCCCGATCGCTCGGCGATTGGGGGTCGATTATGAGTTCCGGCCCGAGCAGGGGCGGATGATCCAGGCCGTGGACGAGACGTTGGCCAAGCGCTCGGCCCTGGTCGTCGAGGCGGGGACGGGCGTGGGCAAGTCGTTCGCCTACCTGCTGCCGGCGATCAAGCACATTCTGGATCGTGATTCGGATGCCGATGCGCGGAAGCGCGTGGTGATTTCGACGCACACGATCGCGTTGCAGGAGCAGTTGGTGCAGCGGGACATCCCGCTGCTGCAGGCGGTGCTGCCGGGGGAGTTCACGGCGGTGCTGGTCAAGGGGCGAGGGAATTACGTGTCGCTGCGGCGGCTGCGTCAGGCGGGGGAGAAGCACGCGCAGCTCTTTGGCGAGCCGGAGATGGTGCGGTCGCTGCACGCGCTCGAGGAGTGGGCGGCGGCGACGGACGACGGGTCGCTGTCGACACGGCCGGCGCTCGAGCGGCCGGCGGTCTGGGATCAGGTGCAGTCCGACGCGGGCAACTGCATGGGGCGGCGATGCCCGACGTATCAGGAATGCTTTTTCCAGAAGGCTCGACGGCGGGCGGAGCATGCGGACCTGCTGGTGGTGAATCACGCGCTGTTCTTCGCGGACCTGGCGATGCGGCAGGAGGGGGTGGGGTTTCTGCCGGCGTACGACCACGTGATCCTCGACGAGGCGCACACGGTCGAGGACGTGGCGGCGGAGCATTTCGGGGTGCGCTTGAGCGAGTATCAGGTGCGGCTGCTGCTGGGGACGCTGTTCAATCCGCGGACGTATAAGGGATATCTGCCGACGCTGGAGAAGAAGGCGGACGGGAACCTCGTGGATCGGGCGGTGGCGACGCTGCTCGAGGCCGAGCGGGAGACGCAGGTGTTCTTCGACGCCCTCGAGGCGTATGCCGAGCGGTTCGCCCGTGAGACGGGGCGGGTGCGCGAGCCGGGGTTCATTGAGAACCGGCTGAGCGAGGCGATCAAGCAGCTCTCGATGACGCTCAAGCTGGTCAAGGAGGCCTGCGACTCGGAGCCGGACCGTTACGAGCTGGCGGGGTACACGGCCCGCTGCGACGGGCTGGCTGCGGCGGCGGACGCGCTGGTGATGCACAAGCTGCCCGACAGCGTGTACTGGATCGAACACTCGGGGGGGGCCAAAGACAAGGCTCCGCATCGACGGCATCGGCGGATCGCGTTGCAATGCTCGCCGATCGAGGTTGGGCCGCTCTTGAATCAGCGGCTGTTCCATGCGACCAATGGGCGGGATGAGCCGGTGGGGGTGATCCTCACGTCGGCGACGTTGGCGACGCAGACGTCCAGATCATCCAAGAATCACGGGAAGGCGAATCCGTTCGCTCACATCCAGGAGCGATTGGGGTGCCCGGAGGCGGGGACGCTGCTGCTGGGCTCGCCGTTCGACTTCGCCCGGCAGGCGGAGCTGATGGTTGAGCCGGAGCTGCCCGAGCCGAACCTGCCGGTGTTTTTCGAGAGGCTCATGCCGCGCGTGCTCGAGCACGTGATGCGGAGCGAGGGTGGGGCGTTCGTGCTGTTTACGGGGTATGACCTCCTGCGTCGGGCGGCGGAGTGGCTGCGGCCGCGGCTGGCGGCGGCGGGGCTGCCGATGCTCGTGCAAGGCGAAGGGATCGACCGTTCAACCTTGCTCGAAACCTTCCGGGGGAATCCGCGGTCGGTGCTCTTGGGGACGGACAGCTTCTGGCAGGGCGTGGACGTGCGGGGCGAGGCGCTGCGGAACGTGATCATCACACGGCTGCCCTTCGCGGTGCCGGATCGGCCGCTGGTCGAGGCGCGGATCGAGCGGATCGAGGCGCGGGGGGGCAAGGCGTTTCATGACTACTCGCTGCCGGAGGCGATCCTGAAGTTCAAGCAGGGGTTCGGGCGATTGATCCGCTCGAAGACGGATCGCGGCAGCGTGGTGGTGCTTGACAGCCGGATCGTGACCAAGTCGTATGGGAAACTGTTCCTGCGGGCGCTGCCGCCGCTGCCGGTGCGTCAGTGGCGCCGCGAGCAGTGGTGTGTGACCACGCCCATGCCTGACCCGGCGGGGATATCCTCCCCCGCCCCACGGATGCCTTCACATGACCCAGACCTCTAGCCTGACGATCGAGCCGGCCAACCTGTCGAACCCACGTCACCAGCGGGCGGTGGTGGACCTGCTCGACCACTATGCTCGCGACCCGATGGGCGGGGGCGGCCCGCTGGCGCAGGACGTTCGCGATCGGCTGATTCCCGGGCTGCGGAGCCACCCCACGGCCGTGGTGCTTCTGGCCTGGCAGAACGACGTGCCGGCCGGCATCGCCCTGTGCTTCGAGGGTTTTTCGACGTTCAACGCCAAGCGACTGATCAACATCCACGACCTGGCCGTCCACGCCGACTTCCGCGGCCGGAGCATCGGCCGGGCGCTGCTGCGCGCCGTCGAGGCGGTGGCTCGTCACCGCGGCTTCTGCAAGATCACCCTGGAGGTGCGGCACGACAACGCCATCGCCCAGGCGCTCTACCGGGCCGAGGGCTACGCCGAGCCCAGCGGGGACAAGCACCATTTCTGGGCCAAGAAGCTGTGACGCTTCGCGGCGGTCGCGTCATGAGCCGCGCGGGTCAGCAAGCGATATCCGAGAATGAGAGACAGAAGACCGCTCGCTCACGCTCGCGGCTCGTTAATGCAATTCATGGTTGCGCGTTCCGCGACGTCAGGGGATGACTTTGTTCAGCGGGTAGCTGATGATGCCCGTGGCGCCGGCGCGGGAGAGCTTGGGGACGAGCTGGCGTTCGACGACCTCGTCGACGATGACTTCCAGGGCGACCCATTCGCCGTCGGCCAGGGGGCTGACGGTCGGGCTCTTGGCGGCGGGGAGGTGGCTGACGATCTCGTTGAGTTTGGCGCGGGGGACGTTCATCTTCAGGCCCACCTTCTGGCGGGCGGCGATGGCGCCGCGGAGCAGGAGGGCGAGGTCCTCGATCCGCTCGCGTTTGGCCGGGTCCTGCCAGGCGATCTTGTTGGCGATCAGGCGGGTGGTGCTGGTGAGGATGGTGTCGATCTCGCGGAGCTTGTTGGCGCGGAGGCTTGAGCCGGTCTCGGTGATGTCGACGATGGCGTCGACGAGGCGGGCCTTGACTTCCGTGGCGCCCCAGGAGAACTCGACTTTCTTGACGTTCACGCCGAGTTTCTGGAAGTAGCGGCGGGTGGTCTCGACGAGTTCGGTGGAGATGATGGCGCCCTGGAGGTCCTTGGGGGTGCGGACGGGGGATTCCTCGGGGACGGCGAGCACCCAGCGGGCGGGTTTCGTGGTGGCCTTGGAGTAGGTCAGCTCGCAGACCTCGTGGACGTTCGAGCCGTTCTCGCTGATCCAGTCCCAGCCTGTGATGCCGACGTCGACGACGCCGTCCTCGACGTAGCGGCTCATCTCCTGGGCGCGGAACATGATCATCTCCATGCCCGGGTCGTCGATGGTGGGGAAGTAGGAGCGGTCGCGGACGGACACGTCGTAGCCGGCGCGTCTGAAGAGGTCAACGGTCGAGTCCTGGAGGCTGCCCTTGGGCAGGCCGAAGCGCAGGACCGACGACGGGGCGGGGTTGGAGGAAGATGATGAATCGGTGGTGCTCACGTCTGCCTCTTTTCTGGTCTGCCTACTTCTTGGCGGTTTTCTTGCTGGTTTTCTTGGTCGTGTGCGAGGCGGTGCGGGGCGGGGCGGGCTTCTCGGCGGGCTTGGCCGAGATGTCCGAGCCGGCCTCGTCGGACCAGGCCTGGATGGCCAGGTGGGCCGCGGCGGACTCGTCGGCCTTGAACTGCCGCTCGAGGAGGGATGAGACCTGCTCGGGGGTGGCGGTGTCGTCGAGGACGCCCTGGTCGACCATGAGGTGGGTCAGGCGGTCGTCGGCGGGGATGGCGTGGGCGCCGAAGGCGTGCAGGGCGACGTAGGCCGCGACGTAGGGGACCATGCCGGGGAGGGACTCGATGTAGGAACGGACCTCCTTCTTGGGCTTGTCCTTGAGGGCGTCGAGGCTGGTGGCGTGCTCGCGGCGGAATACTTCTTGGAGGGTGTCGCGCAGCCGGGCGGCGCGTTCGACGCCCTGGGGATAGCGCGGGCCGATGATGGCGACGATCTCGCTGGGGTGGCTGACGCGCAGGTCGTTGTGGTCGACCAGTGAGGCGGTGAGCTTGGCCAGGGCGGCGGTGGCGGCCTTGGTGGTGGTGTTCCACTGGAGGAAGGCCTGGATCAGGCAGGCCATCGGCTCGATCATCGCCGGCGGTTCGGCCGACGCCTTGGGCTTGAACCGCTTGACGAGCGCGGCGAGTTTCTTGGCGTTGACCTGGGATGTCTTCAAGGCCGGATCTCCGGGGCGGGTGGTGGGTCTGTCGATGAAGAGTCGTCGGCCCCCGGAAGCGCCCCCGCCCCCGGAAGTGAACTCGCCTGGTCGCGCTGGCGGGCGCGATCGATGGCGTCGAGGACGTCGTCCTGTTTCTTGAGCGAGCCGTCGATCTTGAAGTTCAGACGGGGGATGGTCCGCAGGGCGGTGGCCTTGCGGAGGAGGCTCTGGATGTGGCCGGCGGCGTGGCTGAGGCCATAGAGCGCCCGCGCCTCGTTGCGCTGCGGGAGCACGGAGACGTAGACCGTGGCGTCGGAGAAGTCCGGGGTCAGGTCCACCCGGGTGATGCTCACGAGGCCCTCGAGCCGCGGGTCGGCCAGCTTGGTCGCCAGCAGTTGGCTGACGGCCTTCTGGAGCATCGCCTCGATCTGTTGCTTGCGGTGACTCATGGTGCTGCCCCCCGGAAGTTATTGCCCGGCGTGATTGACGCCTGGGGGGAGGTTCGGGTGCTGCTATTTCCACGCCCGGTCGGCGGTTTGGGGGCTGGGAGAGGGCGATCCCTGTCCGGTGAGGATCTCCATCGCGTGGTCGCGGAGGACGCAGTCGTTGTGGCTGGTGATCATGCGCAGCACGGCGTCGAGGACGCCCTGAGCGGTGGGGACGCTCGAGGCGGCCAGGGCCACGCCCAGCGTCGCGAGGCGGGGGTCGTCCTGGGTGGCGACCTCGGCGACGGAGACGCGGAGCTCACGGGCAAGCCGGTCCTTGAGGCTCAGCACGACGCGACGCTTGTCCTTGAGCGAGGTGGACCAGGCCATGGCGAGCTCGACCTGTAAGATTCCGACGACCATCTTCCTGAACCGGGAACGCTGTGGGGTGTTGGGGCTCGTTGCCGGAAACTCCGACGACCACGTCGGACTTCCGGGGGGGGTTAGTCGCCGAGGGTGCGTTTGACCTGGACGACCTCGTAGCAGACGAGGCGGTCGCCGGGCTTGACGTCGTCGAAGCCTTGGAGGTGGATGCCGCATTCGAGGCCGGCGCGGACGTCGCGGACGTCGTCCTTGAGGCGGCGGAGCGAGGCGATCTCGCGGTTCTCGGTGACCACGACGCTGTCGCGGACGACGCGCATCTTGCCGCTGCGACGGATGATGCCGGTGGCGACCAGGCAGCCGGCGACGGTGCCGACCTTGCCGACGCGGAAGATCTGGCGGACCTCGGCCTCGCCGTGCTGGGTCTCGCGGAACTCGGGGGCGAGCATGCCCTCGATGGACTTCTTCACGTCCTCGACGAGCTCGTAGATGATGCGGTAGAGGCGGATGTCGACCTTGCGCTCCTCGGCCAGGTCGCGGGCGTGGGAGGAGGCGACGACGCCGAAGCCGACGATGACGGCGTCGGAGGCGTCGGCGAGCAGGACGTCGCTCTCGTTGATGCCGCCGACGGCCACGTGCAGGACGCGGACGGCGACCTCCTCGGTGCCGGCCTTGATCAGGCTGTCGCGCAGGACCTCGACGGAGCCCTGGACGTCGGCCTTGATGACCAGGCGGAGTTCCTTGGCTTGGCCGAGCTTGAGCTGATCGGCGAAGTTGTCGAGGGTGACCTTGGTCTTGCTGGCGAGCTGCTTGGTGCGTTCGACCTCGCGGTACTGCATGGCGATGCGTTCGGCCTGCTGGAGGGAGTCGGTGACGTAGAACTTGTCGCCGGCGTCGGGGAGCATGTCGATGCCTGAGACCTCGAGGGGGGTGGCGGGTCCGGCGTCGCGGAGGCTCTTGCCCTTGTCGTCGGCCATGTCGCGGACGCGGCCGTAGGCCCGGCCGATGACGATGAAGTCGCCGACCTTGATCTGTCCCTGCTGGACGAGAACGCGCGCCACGGGGCCGCGGCCCTCCTGCATCTGGGCCTCGATGACGATGCCGCGGGCGGTGCCGCCGTAGTCGGCCTTGAGCTCGAGCAGCTCGGCGCGGTAGTCGAGCATCTCGAGGAGCTCTTTGACGCCCTTGCCGCCGGTGGCGCTGGTGCGGATGATCTCGGTCTCACCGCCCCACTCGACGGGGTTGAGGCCGTGCTCGGCGAGCTGGCCGAAGATCCGGCGGACGTTCTCCTCGGTGGCCTCGGGCTTGTCGATCTTGTTGAGCGCCACGACGATCGGGACGCCGGCGGCGCGGGCGTGGTTGATCGACTCGACGGTCTGGGGCATGACGCCGTCGTCGGCGGCGACGACCAGGACGACGATGTCGGTCATGTTGGCGCCGCGGGCGCGCATGTGGGTGAAGGCCTCGTGGCCGGGGGTGTCGAGGAAGACGACGGTCTTTTCCTTGCCCTCGTGTCCGGCGACGGTGACACGGTAGGCGCCGACGTGCTGGGTGATGCCGCCGGCCTCGTGGACGGCGACGTCGGCCTGGCGGATGCTGTCGAGGAGGCTGGTCTTGCCGTGGTCGACGTGGCCCAGGACGGTGACGACGGGCGGGCGCGGTCGGACGTCGATCTCCTTGCGGGACTCGAACTCGGCCAGGACGGTCTGCTCGTCGGTCTGCTGCTCCCTGACGACCAGCTCGAGGTCGTACTCGAGGGCGACCTCCATGGCGGTCTCGGCGCTGATGGAGGAGTTGATGGTGGTCATCGTGCCCTTTTTGAAGAGGTACTTGATGATGTCGGCGGCCTTGATGCCGGTGGCGGCGGAGAGGTCCTTGATGAAGATGGGCTCGGCGATCTCGACGCGACCGGAGCCGGCCGAGGGTGCGACGGCGCCGGGCTGGCCCTCCTTCTTCTTCATGTCGCGGCGGCGCTGCTTGAGGAAGCCGGCGGCGCCGCGGAGGCGGGCGTCGAGTTCGAGCAGGTCCTGCTCGCTGAACTTGGTCGGTCCGGTGGGCAGGCCCTCGGCGGATCGTCCTCGGCGGGTGGTCAGGGAGCGGCGTTTGCCGCCGGCCTTCTTGCCCGCGGGGCCCTCGCCCTCACCGGCGCCCTGCTTGCCGCCGACGCCGCGTCCGCGGGCCGGGCCGCGTGAGCGGGAGATCTCGCCGTCGCCGGATTCGTCGGTCTGACCGCCGGCGGGGCCGGCCGGGCCGCGTTTGGGGCGCGGGGCCTGGACCTGGTCGGGGCGTTCGATGCGGACGACGCGCTGACCTTTGAGGACGGCCTCCTTGGGCTTGTCGAGCTTCTCGCCGGCGGGTCGGACGACGGTGGGGCGATCGGGCACGTTGGGCCGGCCGATCGGGGACGGTGGGACGGGCTGGCGCGGCTCGGCGGGCGTGACCGCGCGGGCCTTGGCCTCGCCGTGCGGGTGGGCTGGGGTGGCGTGGGCTGGGCCGGATTCCGCGGTCTGGACCTGCGGGGGGGGCTCGGTCGTGGGGGCTGTCGCGTGGGGACGGGCGGGCGCTTCGGTGGTCGGCTCGACCTCGGGCGATTCGGAGGTCACCGCGTCGGCGCTCGGAGCGTCCTGCGCCGGCTCGACCTCCTGCTCGGCGGTGGCGGTGGCGGTGGAAGACTCCGCGTGGCCGTCCTTCTTGTGATGGCCGGCGCGGGCGCGGGCCTTGCGCACCTTGGTCAGGTCGACCTTCTCGGCCGTCTCGATGGCGGTGTGGGCGTCGCTCTCCTGGCTGAACCATTCCATGATGGTCTGGATCAGCCCGAGCTTGACGGTTGACATGTGGTTCTGGATGCCGGGCACGCCCTCGGCCTGGCATTTTTCCACGATCGCCTTGCTCGACACGCCCAGCTCTTTGGCGACCTCGAAGATCCGCTTGGCCTTAGCCAAAATAGACTCCTTCCTGACCGACCGGCCCAACCACCGTGCGGCGAGAACGCGCCGCCGGCCCGACACACCTGCCCGTCACGATCACGAACTCTTCTCCTGCTCGGCCTGCTCCGACGGCTGCCCGTCCGAAGGCTCGGAGGGAGTTTGCGCAGCTTCCGGGGTTTCCGGGGTTTCCGGGGCTTCCGGGCTTTCCGGGGCTTCCGGGGGCGCTTCGCTCTTGCGGGCTTCGAGCATATCCAGGATGCTGCCCTCGGCCGGGGCCGCTTCCGCGGCGGAAGCCGGGGCCTGTCCCAGCAACGCCGCGGCCTGGGCCTCGCCCGCCTCGCCGCCGACGATGCCGCCGGCCAGCGCCGCGGCACGCCGCCGCTCGGACTCCTCCTTCTCTTTCTGCTGCTCTTCCGCGACAATCTTGCCCTTCTCCGCGGCGGCCTTGATGACCTGCTCGGCCTGCTCGGGCGTGCACTCGAGTGACTCGGCCAGGAACGACGCCCCGACCTCCTCGAGGTCGAACACGCTGATGACGCCCAGGGCGGCGAGGCGGTCGATCTTCTCTTCCACGATGCCCTCGACGGTCTTGAGGGTGGCCTCCATGGTGTCGAGGCTCTTGGTGAACTCGGCGGGGGTGAGGATGTCGATGTCCCAGTTGGTCAGGCGTGCGGCGAGGCGGACGTTCTGCCCGCGCTTGCCGATGGCCAGGGAGAGCTGGTCCTCATTGACCACGACGGTGGCGCGCCCGAGCTCGAAGCAGAGGCTGATCTCGACGACCTCGGCGGGCTTGAGCGAGTGCTGGATGAGGATCTGGCTGGATTCGTTCCAGCGGACGATGTCGATCTTCTCGCCGCCGAGCTCGTCGACGATGTTCTTGATGCGGCTGCCGCGCACGCCGACGCAGGCGCCGACGGCGTCGACCTTCGAGTCAATAGAGCTGACGGCGATCTTGGTGCGGTGGCCGGGCTCGCGGGCCATGGCCTTGACCTCGATGATGCGTTCAGCGACCTCGGGGACCTCGACCTCGAAGAGTCGTTTGATGAAGTCGGGGTTGGCGCGGGAGAGGACGATCTTGACCTGGTTGCCGACGTCGCGGACGTCGAGGATCAGGCAGCGGACGCGTTCGCCGGGCTGGTGCTGCTCGCCGGGAATCTGCTCGCTGCGGGGCATGAAGCCCTCGGCGCGTCCGATGGAGATGACCAGGGCGCCGCCCTCGTAACGTTGGGCGGTGCCGGTGATCAGCTCGCCGACGCGGCCGGCGAACTCGTTGTAGATGCTCGAACGCTCGTCCTCCCGGAAGCGCTGGATCATGACCTGCTTGGCGGTCTGGGCGGGGATGCGTCCGAGGGTGGCCAGGGGGACCTCCTCGCCGCCGCGCCACAGGTGGATCTGGCCGGTCATGCGATCGACCTGCGAGGTGAACTCGTCGGTGTCCACGGCGTTGAAGTGCTTTCGTGCGGCGGAGATCATCGCCTGCTCGATGTCCGCGAAGAGGGACTCCTTGTCCACGTTGCGGTCGCGGGAGATCGAGTCCACCAGTCGTACGAGTTCTTGGCCGTTCATGTCACTGTCCTTGCCCGCCGAGCCTCTTGCCCGGACGGCTATTTGTTCAAGTTGTTCGGTCGTGAGATTGTCGAGTCGTCGAACGAGGCGTGGGTTTGGTTCTCTGTGGGTTCTCCAGGGGGGGGTGACGAGCCGGGGCGGCGATGTCTCCTAAAAAAACAAACCACGATCCGCCCAAAGCGTTCGTGGCCTGCGCCTCACCCGTTCGACGGGCTCGCCTCCCAACAAGGGAGTCATACCCATCCGCGGGTCGACCGCGATGCACACCTGCGCCTAAACCATAGCCCCTCCTTTGTGGGGTTCCCTGATCCGGCGGGCAATCGCCCGCTCGAACTTGGGGGGTCCAGACGCCTTGGGAGCCTGCGGAACAGGCTCGACGGCGGCGGCAAGCTCGGTGGCTGCCGCTGCCATCAATGTACCCGAGGCCTCAGGCCGGATTGTCGCAGCGCATCATGCACAGGTCACGCTCCGGTCGTTCACCGACGCAAGTCAGAATGAGTACTGTAGATAACGCGAGGTTATTGTCAAGCGGCGAGGGGGGGGTGAGGGGGCCTTGGGCGGGATGGAGAAAGAGGTGCGGGGTAAAAATTCCTGCGTAGGGGGGGGTTACAGTCACCGGGCTGTGTGGTGGGGGCTGGGAGGCCTGATCCTGCGCCCCGACCGCCGTACCCCATTTTTAGCCTCACCAGTGGCGTTTTTATAAGCACAAGGTAAACTCTACGTCTTACGTACCGTTATCGGTGCCAGCCCCCCTTTCGGCGAACTCGCCAGAGTCACCCACCGCCGAGCCATTCGGTCAGATCACCCAAGGTGTTGCATGCAAGGTCGTGGCATCCACGACAGCGCTGGCGTCTTAGTTGAACCTCCGGCCCGGGAAGTTTCCGCGGGCCAGGCGGTCGCGGCTGAGCCTGCGCCATGTCCGGCCACCACGGGCGTGCTTCGGCCGGGGGTGACGGTGCTGATCCCGGCGTACAACGAGTCGGCCAGCATCGCGGACACGATCAAGAGCCTGCAGGCCCAGACGGTCAGGCCCACCGTCATCCTCGTCGTCGATGACTGCTCGAAGGACAACACCGGCCAGATCGCCCGGGAGCTGGGGGCGACGGTGATCCGGCCGGAGAAGAACACGGGCTTCAAGGCCGGGGCGCAGATCTTCGGGCTCAAACAGATCGACACCGAGTTCGTGCTGGCCATCGACGCGGACACGACGCTGGCGCCGGACGCGATCGAGCGGATCCTCGCCCCCATGGCGGACGCGAAGAACGGGGCGGCGTGCGGGATGGTGCTGCCGCGGTACGTCAAGACCATCTGGGAGCGGGGGCGGTACGTGGAGTACCTGTTCGCGTTCACCTTCGGCAAGGCGATCCAGAACCACTTCCACCGGCCGATGATCGCGTCGGGGTGCTTCACGATCTACCGGACGGACCTGCTGCGGAAGATCGGGGCGTGGCAGCCGCGGACGGTGGCCGAGGACCTAGACCTGACCTGGACGTTCTTCGCCAACGGGTACAACATCGCGTTCGTGGAGAAGGCGGTGTGCTACCCGATCGAGCCGCACGACTTCCACTTCCTGCGCAAGCAGTTGCGGAGGTGGTCGCACGGGTTCTTCCAGTGCATGCGGATCCACTGGCGGATGGTGCTCGATCAGCCCTACCTGCGGTCGATGATCGCGGTGGGGATGTGGGACGCGCTGATCGCGTCGATCGTCTATCTGTTCCTGCTGCCGCTCCTGGCGGTGCTGCTGCACCCGATCTACCTGCTGCTTTACTTCATCGACGCGCCGGTGGTGGCGGTGCCGGTGCTGATCGGGGCGGCTCGACGTGGGCAATTCTGGAAGGCGCTGATCAGCCTTCCGGGTTTCTTTGTGCTTCGACTGGTCAACTCGGTATTCATGCTCGAGGCGGCTTGGAGTGAACTGATCCTTCGCAAGCCGCTGGCGGTTTTTGAGAAGGGACATTAGCCATGGCAGCGGGTCTTCCCAGCACGGGCATCGGCGGCATCTTCTACCTCCTGTTGGTCCTGTGGATGCCGCTGCGCGAGTTGCAGATGACGATCCAGGGGCGCAGCAGCCTTGCTCGCTGGCGCGGGATCGCCATGCACTGGTTCGTGGTCGGGTGCATGATCGGGATGATCTTCGGGCAGGGGTACCTGATGGACGCGATGTGCGAGTGGCTGCTGAAGATCTCGCCTCTGGACTCGTCGCTGCAACTGGCGAGCATGCTGCTGGATGACGCGTCGTCGCCGGCCTTCGCGCTGACGCCGGTGGCGCTGCTGTTGGTGGTGCTCGGGGCGGTGCACGTGGCGCGGGCGATGGCGCACCGGCAGGACCAGACCCCCCTGCCGACCGGCACGACGACGCAGGCGGCTGGGACGACGCCCACTCTCGTGGCGAGCGAGGCCGCGACGGCGTAACGCCCCTATTGCCCGGGTCGGACGTCAGGCAGGAACTTTCGCCTGCCCTGTCAGCCGTGGGGCGCTTGGCTGATTCAACCGCTTGACACCCCGTGGCCAGCCGGCACAATGAATCCGTCGGTTGGCCGCCCTGCCGACCGCCGTGCGGGTGTAACTCAGTTGGTAGAGTGTCAGCTTCCCAAGCTGAATGTCGCCGGTTCGAATCCGGTCACCCGCTTTGCCCCCCTTCTATGACGGCAACCATTCCCCTGCCTGCATCATATGCCGACCGGACGGGCCGGCGGGGTGTGGATTGCCC